>NZ_JAVJQP010000193.1:0-13150 GCF_040218875.1 Coleofasciculus sp. D1-CHI-01 | reverse complement strand
ATCTATAAATCTGATATCGGCACAATAAATCCAATGTAGGGGCGGGTTTAGGGACAAAATTAACCGAGAAACCAATAACCTTTCTACAAAACCCGCCCTTCCCCACCATTTCAGCCAACCGAACACCTGAATCTCCAATTTATCCCGATATCTTTGGGGTGCGATCGCGCCTAACAATCGGCTAGGTTTTATTGCCCAGTTTAAGCTTAATCTAGAAAGCTGATATTGGCAGAATAAATCCAATGTAGGGGCGGGTTTAGGGACAAAATTAACGGATAAACCAATAACCTTTCAACAAAACCCGCCCTTCCCCACCATCTCAGCCAACCGAACACCTAAAGCCCCAATTTATACCGACATCTTTGACAGGCGATCGCGCCTAAAAATCGGCTAGGTTTTATTGCCCAGTTTCCGGTTAATCTATAAATCTGATATCGGCACAATAAATCCAATGTAGGGGCGGGTTTAGGGACAAAATCAACCCAGAAACCAATAACCTTTCTACAAAACCCGCCCTTCCCCACCATCTCAGCCAACCGAACACCTGAATCTCCAATTTCCCCCCATATCTTTGGGATGCGATCGCGCCTAAAAATCGGCTAGGTTTTATTGTCCAGTTTCCGGTTAATCTATAAATCTGATATCGGCACAATAAATTCAATGTAGGGGCGGGTTTAGGGACAAAATCAACCCAGAAACCAATAACCTTTCAACAAAACCCGCCCTTCCCCAACCCGTCACTGAAACGATCGCCTATTCGGTAACAATACCAAAATTAGGATTATAGTCGCCCTGCCAAACTCGTAAGCCGGGGAATATTTCTTGGGAGTAAGCATCGGCTAGCTTTGGGGTAACGCCGACAGCATAGTGCAGTAGGAGTCGCCATTCTTTTTGACTCAATCTCTGTTGCTTTTGCGCTAATTCAATCAGTTGTTTTGCGGTGTCTTCTAGGGGGATAATCACATTAACCTTATTATCCTCAATCATTTGGAAGTGAGTATCAATATCTTTAAACATAAAACCTTCTCGCCGCTTTTGAATCTCCTGCTGATCTAAGTTAACCGCAGGATTGGCTAAAAAGCTTTTGAAATAGTCTTGACAACTGGCTTCATCGTGTAAAGATTGACCCGCTTTGAGTAAATTGCGGGTGATTTGAATTTTGTCCCGGTCTTGCTGCGGAAACCCTTGATTTTTGAGTTCAAATATGGTAAGAATGGCGTGATTTGATTTATGATTACGGTTGACTCGTCCTGCGGTTTGGATGATGGAATCTAAGCCCGCGATCGCACGATACCCAGCCGCGAAGTCTATATCTACTCCGGCTTCGATTAATTGGGTGCTGATGAGATAAACAGGCAAATCCTGGTTCAAGCGATCGCGCACTTGGTTGAGTACCCGGCGACGATGGGCGGCGTACATATTCGTACTCAGGTGAAAGGTATTTCCCAGTTCCGATAATACCTCAAATCCCTGACGGGCATCTGTTTTAGCACTAACAACAACGAGGGCATTCTTCAGGGAACGTTGGCGGATATCCTGGAGTAAATCATGCCAATCCCAGGCTTGTGACTGATAGTGATACTCGACTCGCTGGAGTGTTTTGGCGTGGCTTTGACGCTGATTTAGCGGTACAATATCGCGAATTTCCGGGAGATCGAGAATCCCATACCAGGGTTGAGTTGCTGAACAGAATACCACAGAACAATTCCAATTGTCCACCAATCCCCGTAACATGGACATGATCGGAGTGAGGTACTTTGTCGGTAATGCCTGCACTTCATCTAAAATAATCACACTATTGGTAATGCGATGCACTTTTCGGCATTGGCTGGGGTGGCGACTAAAGAGACTTTCAAACAGTTGAACCGTTGTGGATACAATAATCGGATAATCCCAACGTTGGGCGGCGAATTGGTAATGGTGTAATTCATCGGTATGGGTATCAAATACCACACCGCTATGATGTTCTAATACGGCATCTTCCGAGAAACTCTCTCGGTAAACTTGGGCGGCTTGTTCAATAATACTGGTAAACGGTGGACAGTAAATAATGCGTTTTTGCTGGTAGTTTTGGGCATGATGGAGGGCAAATGCCATAACACTTAGGGTTTTACCTCCACCTGTGGGAGTGGTGAGGCGAAAGAATCCCGGTTTTAGGGTGGCGGCGGCTTGACAATGGCGATAAATATCTCGGCGGATGGCGTTGATAGGGGTATCTGCTGCATTTTGAATTAGATGGTGATAGTGGGTTTCAAATTGGGAGATTAATTGCTCTATAGTGGGAGGTGTAACGGTATCCCAGTCACCCAGAAATCGGGCAGCACTTTCTCGATCCGCATCAACTAACGCCGAGAAAATAATCCGAATTAATAAGTCTTCGGTGAGGCGATGTTCTGGATGATGGGAAGGACAATTAAAGAAATTATCGCCTAATTCTTTTTTGGCGATCGCCTGGATGGATTGCCAATGCTGATCACCTTTTAGCTTCTGCTGGATACCATCTGCACCACCGAGATTATGTAATCCAGAATGATGTCCCAAAATGGCAAAGGCTACGCCATGAAGTCCTTTTTTCCAGGCTAACGATGCGCCATGTATAGCATGTCCAGGAGATTTACATTTATTCCCCGCCATACTTGCTTGTAAATACTGCTGCCAAGTGGGGTCAAATTTACCTAAATCATGCCATTTTCCAGCGATTTCAGCTAGGGGGTGAACAGCAGCCGCGATCGCGCCTGTTTCTTCTAAGTGTTCCTTAACTGTTTGAACCGTTCCATCTTGGCGAGGAGGGCGAGAAATCTTGGTAATAGACTGAGGCGATGGTTCAGGAATTATAGAATGAGTTTGTGGAGATTCTGAAGTCATGGTTGGGTATTTCTAATTCATTCTTACTCCCCTCTCCCCTGGTGGGAGAGGGGCTGGGGGTGAGGGGGTTTTCATTTATAAATGTTATAAAGGTAATCATACCGAATCCTCAACCGAACCGGAGATGAGTAGCCAAGCCAACGAAATTACCTTCAAAATTTGGGGCGATCGCGCTTTATTTACCCGCCCCGAATTTAAAACTGAACAAGTCACTTATGATGTAATTACCCCCTCCGCCGCCAAAGGAATTGCTGAGTCTATTTTCTGGAAACCCGAAATTCAGTATCAGGTGATTCAGATTAGTCTCCTCAAATCCATTCAGAAAGCTTCGATTCTACGGAATACCCTAAAATCGCGCCAATCTCATCGTACCGCCCAAAGTGGAGGAATCCTAGAAATTGAGAGCGATCGCACTCAGCGACATGCCCTTATTTTAAACGATGTCGCCTATTTAGTCACGATTCAGATGCAGCGTCAGTCTCATGCAACAGATCCCTTAACTAAATATCTGGAAATATTTAAACGCCGATTAGCCAAGGGGCAATGTTTTCAGCAACCCTATTTAGGCTGTCGAGAATTCGTGGCGTATTTTAGTCAGCCAACGGAGAATGAAATGCCCATTGATTTAACTACCGATTTAGGATTAATGCTGCATCATATTGAGTTTACATCAGAAGGAGCAAAACCGATATTTTTTCGCGCCTCGATTCAAAAAGGTGTGATGGATTGTCGGGTAATTTACTCTGGCGACTAGAAGTCGCAGCTACACAAACCAAGTCCGCCTGCGCGGACTCGATCAGAAAGTCCCCCAACCGCAGGACAAAAAATGTTTCACTTTTTTGGCACAGGGGATTTAGGGGAATAAGCTGTTCGGCATTTAAACCTTAATGTCAATAATGGCGAAAGCCTTGCCGTAGTAGTGCGAGCATCTTGCTCGCTAGATTGAACATCTTGCTCGCTAGATTAGAGCATCTTGCTCGCTAGATTGAGCATCTTGCTCGCTAGATTGAGCATCTTGCTCGCTACTAATACCCAATTTAAATACATGACAGCTTATAAACTGACATTGACAAACTACAATTTATAATAAAACCATGACCATAATAGCTGAATTAGTCAAACTCTCCCACACCCTTAACCTTCCCGCCAAAGCCTACGCCGAATCGACAATTTACTGGCAAATCATTCTCAACTCCGATGGCAGTTTTAATCGGATTATCGAACTTAATACCCCCCAATATGACCGCAAAGGTAAAGCCAAAAAGCCAAAACCGGGTCAAAAACTGTCCTGTCCCCATATTCGCCGCAATGCGATTCAGCCCAAATTAATTACCGATACCGTTGACTATATTTTCGGTGATGGAGAAAAAGCCAAAGCCTATCGCGCCCTCTTACAACGCTGTTATCAAGCCACACAAGAACCAGCGATTCAGGCTATCTTAACTTTCCTCAATTCTTATCCTCAACTCGAAGAACTTGAACCTAAGCAAACTGTCACCTTTACCATTGATCAAGTTCCTGGCTATATCCATGATTTACCCGCCGTGCAACAATTTTGGGCGCGACATGTGGATGAACTAACCGCCAGCGATCGCCCGGTGATGCAGTGTTTAGTTACGGGGGAGGAATTACCCGTAACCACCAAGTTTTCCTTGCAGATTAAAGGTGTACCGGGGACAAATTCGGCGGGGGCTTCTTTAATTAGTGCCTATGATAAATCCTGTTGGTCTTATGGCTTATCGGGGGCATTAGTTTCACCCATTAGCGCCGAAGCTGATGAACAATTTTCTCAAGCCCTGAGTTATCTGTTACGAGACGAAAACCATTATATTAATATCGGTAGTACAACCTTTGTTTTCTGGGCAGATTCTGGGGGAATGACGCGGCATTTATTTGAAACGCCGAGTGTAGAAACGGTGCGAGATTATCTGAATCTCTTCCACAAACCGCAACAGATTAACCCCGATTGGGAGTTTAATATTCTAGCGTTATCCGGCTATACCAGTCGATTAGTGGTTCGCGATTGGATTCATGGCAAAGAACCGGAGTTTGTTCACCACTATGAACAATGGTTAAAGCGTCAAGAAGTAATTGGCTGGAATCGTGATCATCGCGGCTATTTGGGCGTTTGGCGGTTGGCGGCGGCGGGGTATCGGGAGGCGAAAGAAATCCAAAGTCGTACTGTAACTGCATTGATACGAAATGCTGTTTATGGTGAAGCCTTACCTATGGATTTAATCCAACGAGTCTGTCGTCGAAATCGCATTGAGCAAACCGTGAGTTATCCCCGTGCGGTGCTTTTAAATATGTATAGTGAAGGAGTGAAACAAGTGAGGAAAGAACAAGGGAAAAATGAGATGACAGAAGAAGAAGCGATCGCGTTTCAGTATGGGCGACTTTTAGCCACCTACGCCAAGTTACAACGAGTGGCTCAAACTAGCGATTTAGCCAATACCAATGCAGTTAAATGTTATGCCACAGCCGGATTTTCTCCCATTCCCATGAGTCATCGCCTCGCATCGGGGGCAAAAAATCATTTAGCTGTGTTAGAGGGTGGATTAGCCCAGTGGTTTGTCTCCCAGCTTGCCCAGATTAATGGCGCGATCGCACAATTGGCTCAAACCACAGCTATTCCTACTACCTTTAGTATTGGCGCTCAAGCTTATTTTGATTTAGGCTTTTGGAGTGAGTTGAATACGAAGAAAACTAAACCGGAAACAACCGATGAATGATGTCACAAATAACCCATAATTAATGACGAAGGACAAAGGACAAATGATGAATCACCTTGACCCCAGCAAAAAACATGACTTTATCTGGCTATTTGACTGCACCAATGGCAATCCCAATGGTGATCCCGATGCCGATAATACACCTCGAACCGACTTACAAACCGGACATGGATTAGTCACCGATGCTTGTCTAAAACGCAAGATTCGCAACTTTGTCACCCTGGCATCAGATCAGCGAATTTTTGTCAGCGAAGGGGCTATTTTAAATCAGGCAATTGATGAGGCGGTTTCGGCTAAAGGGTTAACTGTAGACTCTAAGAAAAAAAGGCTAACCAATCCCAAAGATGTTGCCGCAGCACGGGATTGGATGTGTGAGAATTTCTATGACATTCGTATGTTTGGCGCAGTTTTATCCACGGGGAAAAATGCCGGACAGGTGCGCGGTGCGGTACAGTTAACTTTTGGGGAATCCCTTGATCCGGTGCTACCGATGAATTTATCAATTACGCGGTGTGCCGCAACGGATACCAATGAGCAGGGGAAAGAGAATAAAACCATGGGGCGGAAAAATATTATTCCCTACGGGTTGTATAAAGCGCATGGGTTTTATTGTCCCCAATTTGCCAAACAAACTGGGGTAACGGAGGCGGATTTAGCGTTATTTTGGCAAGCGTTAGTTAAATGTTTTGAGTTTGATCGTTCCTCCGCCAGGGGAATGATGGCAACTCGTGGGGTATGGGTGTTTAGTCACGAGTCGGCGTTGGGAAATTATCCGACTCATAAACTGTTTGAGTTATTGAGGATGGAAAACCGCACACCGGAAAAACCACCACGAGTATATAGTGATTATGATGTGCGGATTGTGGGTGATATACCAGAAAATGTGGCTTGGCAAAAGTTGGATTGATTCGGGTTTCGTTTGTTCCGTTTCAATCCTCAATCCCCCCGAAGGGGAATTGTCACGAAAGATGTGGATTATCTGCAATAAATAACTCTATGTTTCAATCCTCAATCCCCCCGAAGGGGAATTGTCACTTACCTTTCCTCCCTGTACTGTTTGAGTTTCTACAGGTTTCAATCCTCAATCCCCCCGAAGGGGAATTGTCACTGAGGATACTGAGGATACTAAGGATGATAATAAAGTTTCAATCCTCAATCCCCCCGAAGGGGAATTGTCACCACGGGCGAATATCGCTGTTGTTCCCCAGGGTACGTTTCAATCCTCAATCCCCCCGAAGGGGAATTGTCACTTGGTAGAATGCGATCGCTCAAATGCAGATGTCGGTTTCAATCCTCAATCCCCCCGAAGGGGAATTGTCACTGCCGCATCCTGAAAGCCTCTCCCAGAAAGAAGTTGCATCCCCCAATGCGACAACCTCCTAATTTTAACCCTTCGACTAGCCAACCCAAAGTCCTAAAATCGCTGAAACCCTTACAGCGTAAGGTGCGACAACCTCCTGAATAGATAAAAACCTCCAAAGCCTTACCCCCACTGCATTACAGCCAAAAATTTAGGTTCACTCAAAAAAACACCTACCCCTTGTCGCAAAATCCGGCTCAAACACCATTTTAGCTGTGTCACGTCCCCTACCGTGAAAACTTACTTCTTGCTCCCCTCTCCCCAGAGTGGGAGAGGGGCTGGGGGTGAGGGGCTTCTAGCTTTCACCGGAAGTCTCTTGCGCCTGGGAAAATCGGGGCGGGTTTAATCACATCTGGATGCAACCGAAAAGATAGTTGTAAAACCCGCCCCTACACAATTCGCCCCCATAAAGGAATTACTCTGATTCCTTCAGAATCAATGCATTATACATAGGATACTTACCAAACTCTCCTACTTCAGATAACTCAATCCTAAATCGCTGATTATCCTGACTAAACCTCCTCGCGACTGACGCATCTTCCGGCGGCTGACACTGACGAAACGGATAGCAAACATACGTAAACTCTTGCTCCCCTTCCTCCACCAACCTTTTCCCTAATTGCACTAAATCCTGACTTGTTTGGGCTTTAAAAAATATCTTGTCCCCCGCCAACCCCGGTTCTATCGCCTGGGCGACAAATTGATGAGAAACAGCAATCACAGAATTTGGCTGTTTCTGTAAGACTTGAATCGCGGGTAATATACCATCGTGATTTTTCTGTAAAAACTTGACCCCCGCATAACTATTTTTATGAATACTCACCAGCAAAAGGGCAGCAAAGCCAACGATACCGATATACTTTAACCCCCCTGACGAGACATTCAGGATAAACTCTAACTGCTTCGTCGCCAACAAACAAATAATCGGCACGAGAAGCAATAAAAACCTAGCTCCCCATTGTTTACCGCCAGCAATTAAACCTGCTGTTCCCTCCGGCACCATTAAGGAGACGAGGATAATAAAGAGTAATCCACCCCCATAAATCAGGAGCATTTCCCAATTCAACGGTACATCATAGGTTTTCAGCCACGCCAGAAATAATAATCCCGCTAAAACCAAAAGCCATAAAACTTTGTACATCCTCCCCTGAATTACCGCAAGTCCAACCAAAGCCGTTATCCCAAAACTTAATCCCAACAGAACCATTGTTGGCATCGTTAACCGCCTGTGGGAATTTCTACCCAACCCAACCAACAGGTAAGCAAGGGAAAAAAAAGTAATCGGTAAAAACTCAAACAGAGCCACACTTAATCCCTGAAAATTCCTCCATCCTCCTAACAGCCGTTCAGATAAACCCGTTTCCTCCACCACTTGAATCCCATGGATGCCCAAAGGATGGTTATAAATGAGTTTATTCGAGAGAAAGAACAAACAAACCGTGGCAATTAGACTAATCGCAAAAATTTCTTGGTGTTCCGTCACATAGGATAGCGGACTCAGATTAAACCACTCAATCCTAAACTGTTGCCTCGCCCAATTCCACAACGACACAGCATAGACAAAAACGATAATTAAACTCACTAAGGCTAAAAATTCAGGTCTAAACCAAACTGAACCGCCTATGAGAATGCCGCTAACGATAACCCGCCTAATCGATAGCGGTTGATTTGGTCGAGGAAAGAAGAATAAAGCCAACCCTAACCATGCCAATGCCAAGGCGAGAGTATGCTCCCAATACATCGCACTGTAGAGGGTTAACGGTGAGGCAAATATTAAAACAATTAAAGCCACTGATGCAATCGTCTGGGATATTTCTAACCGTTTACATACCCAGTAACAGGTTAACCAGATTACCCAGGTTGACACCAGAGGAATAATGTATAATCCTCGATAGCCAAACAAAGCCTGGAAGGGAGCCGTTACCAGGGGGAAGGTATAGGGAAAGGTAATGAAATAGCGATCATTAATATAATAAACAAACGGTTCTTCAAAGGGATACAACCCATTTTGCCAAAGTTGACGTACCCAAGGTAATGATGGAGACACCAAATCAAACCGAAATTGACCTTGACTCAACTGTTTCGCCAATAACGCCTTCAATCCCGCATCGCCACTAAAGAAAACCCCTTCAGGTATTAGCCATTGTAGGTACAAGGAAAATAAAATACCAACACCGATAATAATGAGAGGTAACTTATAGTCTTTTATTGTCATTTTTGATATACCGTAGGGTGGGCATTGCCCACCAACCTTAAGTCAATACCATTCGATTTAAAATACAATGCACTATTTAGACACTGATTATCTATATTATCCTAGATTAGAACCCTATAGATAGGAAGCATGTCAGGTTTACACGCCATACCCCAGTTACCCCGATAAGTTGGGTTTTGTCCCTCAACCCAACCTACTGGCGTTGACATGCATCCTATAGATAACCATCACGCCCTCGTTAATTCCAAATCCTGCGCCACCAGCGACTCGGTTTCATCCCAGGAATATCCATTTTCCGGCGAATATCGCCAATTTGCCATCCCGTCAGCTTGGCTAACGTCTGCGCCTCTTGTTCAAATCGCTGATTCAACGTCCGTTTATACTCATCAGCGGCGGGACAATTCATTTCCCCCGTGTAAGGATGTCGCAAGACATATCGACCTTGAAAATTTTGCCGACTCCCTGTTTCTTGAAACATTAAATCTTCGGGAAATGTATCACGAGTGTAGCGGACATGTAAACGGCTAATAAACACATTATTTGCTGCATTAGTATCCAACCAAAACACACCCGCTTGCTCTAATTCATCCCGGCTTAATGGGTCAGCTGCACAGGGATCGCACCATCCCATATTCCAGGCATATTCTAAAAATGCCACTTTTTTCTGTTCTTGCTCATACGCCGTCTGAAACATGGCTTTATAGAATTGATCAAACTCATCCTTAACAAATAGAGGAAGTCCGACATTAGACGGGATTTGAACCGTGCGATAATTAGTCACCTCTGCTTGACCGTTGCGGGATAAAATATAAACAATTAAATCTTGCTCAGTTGTGGCATTAATCATCCCTAAACGAATCGGCAACATAAAACGTGGTGACTCATAGGCTATTTGCAGAGGGCGGAGTAATTGAGAACCCCCTGATTCAAATTCTTTCAGATTAACTTTCGCCACGAAAAACTTCATATTTTGGCGAATATAAGGTTGCAGTAGCCGACTAGCACCACGGGGAATGCGATAATTATTACGCCTTAGCCAGGTTTCCAACCCATCCGATTCTTTAGCACTGAGAATTAAAATATCGTATTCGCCAACCGAAAAACGAGATTCTATCGTAACACCTAAAGCACTATCTCCCCGATTTCCTGCACTATTATCTGCTGATGATGTTACTCCTCCTGATAAAGAGCGAAGTTCCCTTGGTGCAGGAGGAATACAAGGATTCGGATCAAAATATTCTACCAATCGCGGCGCACTAAACCCATCCAGTCGTTCGATAATTTTCGGATTTCCTACCTGTACCTGTTCTTGTTCTAGAACCACAGGAACAGGCACAACCAAGGCAAAATCCTTAACATCGCCTTGATAGTCATTCGCCATCGTCAAAATCGTGCGATCGCCATCCCGTGCGATAATTACTTGAGAGGCTTCGTTGTAAAGCTTTGTATCTGCTTTTGCTACATAAAATCCACAAAATGCTAAAGCTTTTGGCGCAAATATCATGATAGCAAAAACCGCCAAAACTAACGCGATTAATACCTGTAATAGCTTTCTCATCATCGACTCACTTTTTCGTCATTGGTCATTGGTCATTCGTAACGGATTAGGGTAGATTAAAACAACTTAATAGGCTCAATTTTATTTTCATTAATTTACTTGTTTTTTTAGTTATCAATTAACCCTCATCGGAAAACCTCCAAACAAATCTTGGTGATGACCAAATCCAATCTAAAAGCAGTGTTAGGGGAGAAAGGGCAAATAACGCCCAGAAAACCGCTGTAGACATAAAGAAATGATTTCGCAGAATAAAGGTTAAAATCGCAATACTGACAGCCCAAAGTAAACGACTCACCCTAGCATTAGGAATCGAGCGAGGATCAGTTAACATAAACAGGGCAAACAATAAGAACGAGCCACTCATCAACCGATGCGCCCAGACATCCCACGTCCAGCCCAACCAAAGATTGCGAATAGCTTCGAGTAACGCATAAGCACCGAAAAAAGCCGCCGTTGTATCCCAACGCCCTACCCGTTTTAAAATCATGCCCCCAGTTCCGGCAAATAATAGGACATACCAACCCCCCTCTCCCCACTGCCCTGGAGAAACCCAGGCATCATTTGTAAGGATTAAAACTGAAATTATGCCAAAATTAGCCGGATTTAAAAAATGTTTGCCTTGGAATCGAAACAGAAATTTACTTAAAATCGCCAGTACCCCCGCCAAGATCATCGTGCTGTACTGATCGACTCGCAGGAGTAAACTTAACCCCAATGCCGTAATCATGGCACTTTTGAGGGATATTAGGGACGTTTTGAGTGTAGAGACGTGCCATGGCGCATCTGTAGGGGCGGGTTTAGGAGTAACGTTTGTGCAGAACCCGCCCTGACGGAGTTTTGACTTAGAGATAGACCAAAGTTTGAGGCTGATATACTGGGTCAGCAAACAAGTCGCGATCGCAACACCGATAAACTGAGGCTGTAATGTCCAATCTCTCGTACCGATACCCAATACCAGGAAGAGTGAGAGAAACAGAATCTGATAGTCTCTGGGATCATGGTGCTGCATTTGAGTAGAAAAATAGGGAAAGGGAAAGGAATTCAGACGCCAGCCTGGTTCTGAAACTCCAATCCCTAAGAAAGCGATCGTGTACTGATTTGTGCCTGTAATCCTGTTGCCAGTATGTCCTCCCTCGATCTTTACCTCTGACTTGTTACAGTTTTTGTAACTGTACTTAAGCTCAACTCACAGACTCCGCCAAAATCCTGCGAATTTGAGTATCTACAATATCGGGTTGTTCCACCATTGCCAGATGACCACAATTAGGAATTTCAATCACATTAGCACCGCCATTTTGAAAAAGCTTATGGAAGCTAGCCAGATGGCGTACATATTTGGGAGCCATTACTCTATCATTCGCACCTGCCAAAAAATACACAGGCTGCTGAAGCTGTGAAATCATCTGAGGCAAACGGTGAACCTCAGCCTCGGTTGTCGAATCCAAGAGACTCCTCAGTGCTGCTTCTGGGTGAGCCACAACAAAATCAATCACCCGTTGTCGTCCCCAACGACGTGCCAGGGGACGCGCCACCTGTGCCCGTGTAAACAGTACATCAATCAAGGGCAGATAACATAACCACTGAGGGCGGCGTTTGACTAACTGTTTCCCTACATTCCGAAATCGTTCAAACTCTTCTTTTAAATAAATGCCACCCCCCGCATTCAGACAAATCACCCCCTTGACCCGTTCTGAAGCCACTGATGCGCCCCACAAGGCAATACTGCCACCTAGAGAGTGACCAATCAGCCAAGCGTTATCGATATCCAGCTTTTCGAGTAGAATACCCAAGTCCCTAGCATAAGCCGCAAGGCTGTAGTTACTGGCTGATAAACGAGTGGCATCAACGTCTGCCGATGTTAATGCCGCATTATCCTTCGCACCCGCCCCGCCTGAGGTGGTAGCCCGCGAAGCCGATTCGGTTTTTGGTGGTTTATCTGTTGGGGATTGAGAATCACCAAATCCCCGCAAATCATAAACTAAACATTGAAAATCATCATCTAATCGATCAATCAGTGGTTGCCAATAGTTACGACTTAAAAGCCAGCCATGGATAAAGACCAAAACTGGGGAAGAGGATGCCTTGGGAGGCGTTAATTCGTAGGCGTGGGTAGCCCCTAGAATCTCAATCATTGCCATATATCCATCCTATCCGAGAATTGGGACAGGTGGTGAAGAGAGTGATGGGGTGATGGGGGAGCTGGGGGAGATGGGGGAGATGGGGGAGCTGGGGGAGCTGGGGGAGCTGGGGGAGATGGGGGAGCTGGGAAGTTAACTCAAAACTCACCGTTCGCTCATTTTGGTAACTCAGTAGCCAAATGAGCAGCCACACAGTAGTCTGAGTAAGCAATTGGACGATTAAGGAGAGGACTAGGAAGCGATGCATACCAGACTAAGTACTTGATTGAGTACAAAAGCTGA
>NZ_JAVJQP010000181.1:0-50083 GCF_040218875.1 Coleofasciculus sp. D1-CHI-01 | reverse complement strand
AGTAGCGAGCAAGATGTATTAGTAGCGAGCAAGATGTATTAGTAGCGAGCAAGATGTATTAGTAGCGAGCAAGATGTATTAGTAGCGAGCAAGATGTATTAGTAGCGAGCAAGATGTATTAGTAGCGAGCAAGATGCTCGCACTACATACAAGGATTGCGCCATTATTGACATTAAGGTTTATATGCCGAACAGCTTACATCTTCGTGTTACTTAAATCGGGAAAAACCTCCCGCACCGCCGGATGAACCAACTGATGATTCTGGACATTCACTCCCTTTGCCAACGCCACATCTGATGCGACAGCCTTGATTCCTTCATTGGCTAACTTGAGGACATAGGGTAACGTACTGTTATTCAGGGCTTGAGTCGAACTCCAAGGTACAGCACCGGGCATATTGGGGACACCATAATGGACAACCCCTTCATCTATATAGGTAGGATTCGTGTGTGAGGTAGATTTCAAGGTTTCAATACATCCTCCCTGATCCACCGCCACATCAACAATTACAGCACCCGGATGCATTTGTTGTACCAAGCCACGAGGAACCAGAATTGGCGCTCGACGCCCCGGAACTAATACCGCCCCAATCAGTAAATCGGCTTGGGGAACGACGGCTTCAATTTGGGCTGAATTACTGTAAAGGAGTTCAACTCTGGAACCAAACAGGGTTTCTAAGTAGGCTAGACGTTCAACATTAATATCCAAAATCTGAACTTGAGCGCCCATTCCTACCGCCATTTTCGCCGCTTCTGTGCCGACAACGCCACCCCCAAGAATCACTACCTTACCGCGTCTCACTCCAGGAACCCCCCCTAAAAGCACCCCGCGCCCACCTTGCTGGCGTTCTAGAAATCGAGCGCCAAATTGGACAGAAAGACGACCCGCAATGATGCTCATTGGCGTCAGCAAGGGGAGGCGGCGATCTGGAAGTTCCACCGTCTCATACGCGATCGCACAAACACCACTATCGATTAAACACTCGGTCAACCGGCGATCCGCCGCCAAATGCAGGTAGGTAAACAGTAATTGTTCTTTCTGTAAATATGAATACTCCGACGTTAGCGGTTCTTTTACCTTAACCACCAGTTCCTGATTCCACGCCTCGGCTGCTGTGGCGACAATCTTAGCGCCACTATGCTGATAGTCTTCGTCAGTAAAGCCAGCACCCGCTCCCGCCTGGGTTTCAATCCAAACCTGATGTCCTGCTTCCTGTAAGACGCGAACACTACTAGGACTCAAGCCGACTCGAAATTCTTGGTCTTTTGTCTCTTTGGGTACACCGATTTCCATCGTTTTCCTTTATGTAATGCAGTTTTCAGATGTTGTGCCATAAGGACTAAGCTTATACTCCTGGCGCGATCGCACAACACTGTTGTTGAATTTGGTATCACTTAACTGTATAAATTCTGCCCTTGCTTGTTTAAATGTTAAACTTAGTAAAGAAATATAACTAAATCATTACACCATCCTTGGCAACCATGACACAACCCCAACCCACAACCACTCCCCAACTCGCCGAACCCAAGTTCGGTTTCAATGAATATGCTGAACGTTTGAATGGTCGAGCCGCGATGATTGGTTTTGTCTTGACCTTGGTGATTGAATATGCAACAGGTCAGGGACTGCTAACGTGGCTAGGTTTGCAATAATACTCTGACATTCATATTTGGCAGTGAGAGCCTCTTCCAAAAGGGTTGCTTGGCATAACCCTAGTTAGCGGCTCTGAACAAGTCAAACGTCTCACGTCAATTGTAGGGGCGGGTTTAGCCACTGAAGCTAGCTTACCTGCCAATAACGGACAAACAAAACCCGCCCTCCTCCGCCCCTAGCAAATGGATTAAGTCAGTCGCTATACTGATTGCGACTATAGAGTATTAGTGTTAAAGAATAATGGGTTGTCAGTTAATCTGTCGATTAATCGGATAACCTAGAAGTAGATTAAGCACTTACGTGGAATAGAGATAAATAGCAAACCGTGATGAATGCCTTAGGACCTCGATTCTGGAAGTTAGCCTACCGCAAAGAACCAATTTCTAGCTTTATTGTCACTGTCGGCGCTGTCGATGCCGTCATTGGCGGAGTTGGCGAACGCTGGTCGCTGCTAACCTTTGGGTTAATGATGGTCATGTTAGCCGTTGGTATCCGCTGGTGGCAAAGCCAACGCCGCCAAACAGAACTGGCTGAACAACCTGTAACTCATCATTATCTGCCATCAAGTCCTTCCCGTCCACCCTTACCGATGCTCAGTACCAGCAAGCATCATCCCCATCGCTGATGCTGTTTTGGTGCAAGTCGGGTGTAATTGATCGGAAACTCAGGGCGAGACAGGAAGACGGATTGGCGGGAATGACGAGCAAAACAACATTAGAGCGATTGTATAAAATTGGCGAAGTTGCCAATCAAAGTGGATTATCGGTAAAAACGATTCGGTATTACGAAGAGGTGGGTTTACTGACGCCAACGACAACCCGTTCCGAATCAGGTTATCGCCTGTTTACCGAACCAACCCTGAATCGGTTAGCCTTTATCAAGCGATCGCAATCCCTCGGACTCAGCCTGAGTGAAATCCACGAAATCCTCGAGGTTCACGACTCCGGGGAATTACCCTGTGGTGCAGTGAAGCAACACTTGCTGCATAAAGTAGAGGAAATTAACCAGCAAATTCAAGCCCTAGAACTACTCAAATCAGAGCTTGTCGGCTTACTCTCAGGATGGCAAGAGCAGCCGCCGCGCGATCGCGTAGCTCAAACTATCTGTCCCAACATTCAATGAATAATTGTCCAGATGTATCATGGCGAGTCTTGACTCAACGCTGGGCTAAAAAGTACCTGGCGCGTGTGTAGGGGCGGGTTTCACGATTATCGTTTTTGACCTCACCCCGATGGAACTAAACCCGCCCCATTCCAAGTTTGAAGTGCGATAATTTAGGACGAATGACGAATGACAAATGACGCATGACCAATGACATAAGGGCAGTTTTAATCGGAGTGATGATAAGTTTGGCGACTATAAGCCATAAGGCAATAAGTCAGCCTTTACCTGTACCCGTTGCGCCACCAAGTCCGGAAAATCCTGCCCAACCGCCGCCTCCTACACCAACAAATCCACTCAATCCCGATAATTTCTCTCCACCTCAACCTTTCTCCTCTCCTGAAACCTGGAGAAATCCGCGACTCATTTACACCTTTACAGGTCATAACACAGCCGTTGATTCCTTGTTCTTTAGCCTCGATGGAACCATTCTAATTAGCGGCGGTAGTCGTAACGATGGCAAAATTAAATTCTGGCAGCTAAAAACAGGTCGAGAAATCGACAGCCTGCGAGCGCAACGAACTTCAGTATCTGTCCTAGGCTTATCACCCGATGGAGAAACCTTGGTCAGTTCGGGTACAGATTCTGCGGTTAATCTCTGGAACTGGAGAACCGGAGACTATATCCATCAGTTTCGTGATCATACCAGCAATGTTTTATCCTTGGCAATCACGCCAGATGGTCGCACCTTAGTCACAGGCGCTTTAGATGGAATTCGACTATGGGATTTAACCAAACAACGTCGAATGTACACCTTAGCGCGTTTCGATAACCAGACCTATGGACTGGCGATTCACCCCGATGGAGATATCCTGGCAAGTGGTCATAAGTTTGGTTCAATTAAACTCTGGAATGTAAAAACAGGACAGTCACTCAATCGGATTAGCGCCCATCGTGGTTCAGTTAATGCCTTGGCGTTTACACCCGATGGACAAACATTAGTCAGTGGTAGTTACGATCGCACGATTAAAATCTGGAATCTCAGAACAGGACAATTAGCACAAACTCTTTCGGGACATACCGGGCGAGTCTGGGCTGTGGCGATTAATCCCGATGGTGAAACTCTCGCTAGCGCCAGCCGTGATGGGGTGCGGTTATGGAATCTCAGAACCGGTGAACTGTTAGCGTTACTGACAGCCCATGACGATTGGGTGCATTCCGTTGCCTTTAGCCCTGATGGTACACTCCTAGCAACGGGTGGATTTGATCGGCAAATCATGATTTGGCAAATTTCTCCCGTGAGTGGTGAAGAGTTGGCACAACGTTCTCAGTAGGGGCTTGGTTACCAAGCCCCTACTTCACTGGGGGAGCTGGGGAAGCATGTAGAGACGTAGCATGCTACGTCTGGGAAGCTGGGGAAGCATGTAGAGACGTAGCATGCTACGTCTGGGAAGCTGGGGGAGATAGTAGCTGTTGGCGTTATTTCTGCCTTCTTACACTAGGATTTCCCCCGTACAGGCGTGTTCACTTAAAGGAAATCTAGTATAAACTAGAGGACAAAAGCTATAAAAGCTTAGCTTACTATAAAGCCAAGTTAATCTTTGGAAAAGAAAAGCTAATCAGTCGGAGCAGACGACGCTCACAGAAGACGCGATCGCGAATCGTCCAAGGGTCTGTTGTAATTAAAACAGTAAACGGAAAAAGTCAAGCAAAATTCATTTTTATTCAGAAATAACCATCTGATCAGTAGGCTAAGTTGCTTCTGTTCGTCCGTTTTGATGTGAAAATATTCAACCCTAGAACCTTGGTCTCTTGTTTCATTGATAATTCCGATAGTCTATCCATGGCGACAGTGATTGAGTTATGTCAAGCCATCTCTGGAGAAATTAGACTACAGCCATTGCTCTCAAGCTTAATCCAGATAGCCTTTGAGACGACAGATACTCAAAGCGTTACCCTGATTTTGCATCAGCCGGAGAATTTAGTCATAGCGGCTAGGGGGGTAAGGGGTATGAACCCCACCATTTTGCCCCTGACTCCCATTGAATCCAGCCCGGAGATTCCCCTGATGCTGGTTGAATATGTATGGCATCATCCAGACATTTTAATTGTCTCAGATGATACGACAGATGTTAAACGATGGTCAATGATCGCACTGAACCCTCAAAACCAGGTTCCATATAAGCCTAGCGTTGGGTCAAAACCATGCCCTCGAGGGTCGCGAAGGGTTAACACTCAAAACTCAACACCTCCCCAACTGAGTATATTATGTGCGCCATTAACAGTTGGCAATCAAAGAATTGGTATTCTTTACCTAGAAAATAATCAAACCAGAGGCATATTTACGCGTGATCGCGTGGCGATTGTCCAACTCCTGTGCACTCAAGCTGCATCAGCACTCAAGAATGCTCAAGCATACAACCAGCTAGAAAACCATTCGCGAATCCTGGAGAACACTGTAGAACAGCAAAAGCAGCAGTTACAACACAGTGAATTCCGCTATCGTGCGATTATTGAGGATCAAAGTGAACTGATTTGTCGTTACAGTGCCGATGGCATACTCACCTTTGTTAACGAAGTCTATTGTCGCTATTTTGGCAAAACTCCCGAAGAACTAATTGGACATCGCTTTTTCCCCCTGATTCACCCGGATGATCAAGCGGTGTTAGAAGGCTTTATTGCGGGGTTGACTCCAGACAACCCTGTAGGTATAGTCGAACACCGTGTCATTCTAGAGGGGGGTGAACTCCGTTGGCAACAATGGAGCGATCGCGCTATCTTTAACAATCAAGGTCGATTAGTGGAATTCCATGCAGTTGGACGGGATATCACTGATTGCAAATTAACTGAAGCCCGCCTGCGCCACAGTGAAGCCAGACTCCACGCCGTTGTTACCAGTACCTCCGACGGGATTATGATCGTCGATCGCCAAGGTCAAGTTCGCTTCACCAACCCAGCCGCCGCCAACCTCTTAAATCAGGACGTAGACAACTTACTCAACTATAACTTTGGACTGCCCATTGGTGTGAATCAAACCACAGAATTGGGAATTGTTCGCGCCGATGGACAACTCAGCTTTGCTGAAATGAGTGTGGTGGAAACCGAATGGGAAGGTGAATCGGTTTTTGAGATTTGCTTGCGCGATGTCACCGAACGTCAACGGGCGGAAGCCGCCTTACGAGAAAGTGAAGAACGCTTCCGGGCAATATTTGAACAAGCCGCCGTGGGCATTGCCCTGGGGACACCATCGGGACAGTTAATTCGGGTCAATCAACGATTTTGTAACCTGGTAGGATACGAGGAATCTGAATTATTACAGCTTAGTTTCCCCGACATTACTCACTCTGATGACCGAGCCGCAGAACTTAATGATTTAACTCAATTATTAGCAGGTCAACGTTCCACCTATTCTAGAGAAAAACGCTTTATCCGCAAAGATGGTCAATGGCAATGGGTCAATGTTGCTGTATCCCTGGTGCGAACTTGGATGGATACCCCTAATTATATTATTGGCGTCGTTGAGGATATCCAACAGCGCAAGCAAACGGAAGTCGCCCTGCAACAAGCTTTAGATGCAGCAGAAGCAGCGAATCGAGGCAAAAGCGAGTTCTTGGCAAATATGAGTCATGAACTGCGTACTCCCCTGAATGCCATTCTGGGTTTTACTCAACTCATGGCAAGGGATGCTTCTCTAAATCCAGATCAGCAGGATTATTTGAGCATTATTACTCGTTCGGGTGAACATTTGCTGGATTTGATCAATAATGTCCTGAATATGTCCAAAATTGAGGCAGGTCGGGTTTCGCTGTCAGAAAATAGCTTTGATCTCTACAGTTTGGTTGATTCCATTGCTGAAATGTTGCGCTTGAAAGCCTTATCTAAGGGGTTACAGCTTATCGTTGAGCGAACGGCAAATGTGCCGAACTATGGGGTGGCGGATGAGGGAAAATTGCGGCAGATTTTGATTAACTTAGTCGGTAATGCGGTTAAATTTACCTCACAAGGTCGGGTTATCTTGCGGGTGCAAGAGATATCCGATACGATAAACGCACCAACGAACACCGATACTCAATCCAGGCTGTTTTTTGAAGTTGAAGACACAGGCGTTGGCATTCCTGCTGAGGAACTGGATACCCTGTTTCAAGCCTTTGTGCAAACGAAAACCAGTCAGCGATCGCAGTCAGGAACGGGTTTAGGTTTAGCTATTAGTCGTCGATTTGTCCAGTTGATGGGTGGAGAAATTACCATTAATAGTACTCCAGGTCAAGGTACACTGGTAAAATTTGATATCCCCATTGGCATTGTTCCCCAAGATCAGATTCCTCGCCAACCCTTAAGTCAACAGGTTATTGGCATCGCACCCGACCAACCCAACTATCGCATTTTAGTGGTTGAAGATCAATGGGCAAATCGCAAACCCCTGGTTAAGTTTCTGGAATCCTTGGGATTTGACGTGCGAGAAGCCGAGAATGGTCAAGTGGCTGTGGCTATTTGGGAACGTTGGCATCCTCATCTGATTTGGCTAGATATGCGAATGCCAGTGATGGATGGGTATGAAACCACCCAATTGATTAAATCTCATCCTCAGGGAAAGACAACCGTGATTATTGCCTTAACCGCTAGTGCTTTTGATGAAGAACGAACCACTATTTTAGACGCAGGGTGTGATGATTTTGTCGCCAAGCCCTTCCGAACAGACGCGATTTTAGAGAAAATGCGACAACATTTAGGACTCCGTTATCGCTATGAAAATGCTGCCCCACCCTCATCCGATGCCGATACACCGATATTAACCTCTGAGGATTTAAAGGTGATGCCGACGAAATGGATTGCCCAGTTGCACCAAGCCGCAATCCAGCTCAATAGCAAGCAGATTATTCAGCTTATCGAACAGATTCCCCCAGAACAGACGTTATTCGCTAAGGCGTTAACCGATTTAGTTAATAATTTTCGTTGTGATGTCATTATGGATATAGCTCACAAGGCTATCTCCTGATAAAAACCTCCCTTTTCTCCGGTATTTTAGATACGGGATATACTTCAATAGAATATTACTTGGATACACTCTAATTTAATTCCAGCTCCCTCTGCTCCCCCTAGCCCTTGCCGTATTACACTATCCGCCATCCTTATGGCAGCCAGACTTGCTTATGAATAGTTATCAGCCAAAAACAGCAAAAGGAATTATTTTAATCGTTGATGATACACCCGATAGCTTACGTCTGTTGGAAGCCGCACTAACAAGATATGGGTATGAAGTTCGCAGTACAGTCAACGGTGCTATGGCATTAATGGCGGCAAAAGCGGTAGCCCCGGATCTGATTTTGTTGGACATTAAAATGCCCGACATGAATGGCTATGACGTTTGTTCAGCCTTGAAAGCTTCACCCGTCACTCGTGATATTCCGATAATTTTTATTAGCGCCTTAGATGAAGTCTTTGATAAAGTCAAAGCCTTTGCCTTGGGAGGGGCTGACTATATTACTAAACCTTTTCAATTTGAAGAGGTTTTGGCGCGTGTCGATCATCAACTGACGATTCGTCAACTTACCCAGGATTTAGAGCAACGAGTTGAAGAACGAACCGCCCAATTAAAACAAACCTTACAGGAGTTACAACAAGCCCAAGTTCAGCTTATACAGGTGGAAAAGATGGCAACACTGGGTCAACTGGTAGCCGCCGTAGCTCATGAAATTAACAATCCTGTAGGGTTTATTAATGGAAATCTCAGTTGTGCCAAAGATTATACTAACGATCTGATTTCCCTGCTGCATCTGTATCAAGACAAATTTCCCCATCCCGGAGCTGAAATCGAACAAGAAAGTCAGGATATTGAACTTGATTATTTGATTGAAGATCTGCCCAGTATTTTATCCTCAATGAAAAAAGGAGTTGATCGTCTCTTTCAGTTAAGTAGCTCTTTGCGAACTTTTTCTCGTTTGGATGCTCATACTAAGGTAGTATTTAATATTCATGATGGAATTGAGAGTACATTGTTGATTTTAAAGCATCGACTTAAGGCAAATGATAAACGTCCAGCTATTAATATAATAAAAAACTACGGGGATGTACCGCCTATTGACTGTTATCCTGGGCAACTAAATCAAGTTTTTATGAATATCATTGCTAATGCCATTGATGCATTAGATGAATTACAGACAAAGAAGTCCAAGGAATTGAATAAAGACTATCTGCCTCAAATTAAAATTGATACCGACATTCAGGACGATAAAGAAACTGTTATTATTCGGATTCGCGATAATGGAATAGGAATGCCAAGTCAGGTAAAAGACTGCATATTTGATAACTTTTTTACCACCAAGCCCGTGGGCAAAGGAACAGGTTTAGGCTTATCGATTGCGCGTCAGATTGCGGTTGAAAAGCATGGAGGTTCCCTAAATTTTAGTTCCGCACCAGAGCAAGGAACCGAGTTTGTGATTGAGTTGCCCATGTCATAAGTCTTTTGATCTGTCATTTGTCAATCCACAATTGTAGGGGCGGGTTTAGCCATTCAATTTAGATATTCACCGATAAATAAACAACAAAACCCGCCCTGATTCAGGAATCGTGCTGTTATTGAGGAACTTTAGCCCATCAGAGAAGGGTTGATGTTTTGATGGAGGAAGTTCGCGATCGCCTGATTAATCTGTGCGCGATCGCCCTTGTCTCGTCCAAACGCCGCCCCATGACCATAGACTGAGTTTACCACAATCAGTTGGGCATGAGGAACCAATGCAGCTTCTGCGGTGACATCAGCGACAGCAAAATAGGCATCCGTGCGAATAGGTAACAAGAGAACCTCTGCTTTTATACTCTTCAACGCCTTCTTTAAAGATCCATCCATACCCGGCGTCAAACTAACATCATGACTTGCCCAAGTCTGAAAATGACATAATAGGTCATTCGCATCTTTTTCATGATAGCGGGTACGCCACTTCGCCAAAAATTCATCCAACGAATTTGCCTGAGTATCAGGATACCTTTGATACACCTCTGACGAATAAAACTCTGGCGAAAATGCCCAAGGAGCCCAAGCTTCAGACATACGTGACAGCCCAAGCAAAGGAGGTTCTGTATAATTTCCCTCCTGAAACGCTGGATCAGAACGAATACAGGTGGCTAAACTATTAAGAAATAGACGAACATGCCAAGTAGCGCGACAACTTCCGGCAATAACCACAGCATTTTCTACCCTATCCGGATAACTCACCGCCCATTGAATTGCCTGTTGTCCTCCCATACTCGCACCAACAACAGCACGAATCCTATTAACGCCAAGATGATTCAGAAGTGCAGCTTGTAAATTCACATTATCCCGAATCGTTACCGCCGGAAAATTAGCACCATTAAACGGTGGCGACGTATTACTTGGAGAACTACTGCGCCCATTCCCCAACAACTCCGTATGAATAATCCAATCTTTTTTTGGATCTAACGCCAACTTAGCACCCCGCAGATAAGCCACATCATAATAACTTTGAGAAAAAGCCGCACAAGTGACAATTGGCGATTGTGATGACGGTGTACCACTAATTCGATAAGCTAAATTAACCTGAGGTAATACAACACCAGATTCCAGTTCAAACCTATCCAGTGTAAACGTATTAAATTTAGGTGCTGGAAAAATACCCATTAGTTGTCATTTATTGTAGAACCGATAACAAGGAATAGCAAATTGAACGGTACATGAGCTTACTTATATATATATTACGATAAACTTTTCCATCAAATACACCCAATTCCTCTGCGCCCCTCTGCGTTAACCTCTGCGTCCCTCTGCGTTGAAAAAACATGTAATAAGATTACCAGTATCTGGAACCTTTACCTAAAAAATCAGTCAACTTTACTCATAATCATCTTATTATGGCAGGCATATTTCCATGTTAAATTATCGCTGGCAATCAAAACTAGCCGTTCTGATGGCACTAGGCATAACCACAACAGCCTCACTTCCCATCCTCATCGCCGCACCAGCGACAGCAAAACCCCAACCTTATCGTATCGGGCAACTGTTTCCCTCACAACCCACACCAGTCACCCCTCGTTCTACCCAGGTAAGCGTACCATCGGGAACAATTATTACCGTTAAATCTGAGGAAGCAGAAAAAATAGTCGTTACCCCCGATGAAACCGCACCCATCACCCTAACAATTACCCAACCGATTCGTTCCTCAGCCGGAACCATTTTAATTCCCGCCGGGAGTCAAATTGAGGGAGAATTACGTCCCGTAGAAGGTGGTACTCAATTTATCGCTAAACAGCTAATCCTAAAAACCAGTAATCGAGAATTACCGATTGAAGCGACATCAGCCATCATTACAGAAACAGAAACAATCGATAACGGAACTGATGTAAGTAGTATTCTCAAAAATGCCGCCATTGGTGCAGCCGCCGCCGGGGTTTTATCAGAAATCTTTGGCGATATTGATTTAATTGAAGTTTTAGTCGGTGCTGGATTAGGCGCATTAGGCGGATTACTTTTAGGCGGAGGCGAACAAGCCGAAGTTGTCGTGATTTACCCAGAAACCGATTTAGAATTAACCTTAGATAGCGAGTTAGTTCTTAGATAAGGCAGTGGTTATTTGTAGGGGCGGGTTTTACGGTTATCGGTTGCGGGTAGACACAGATGTAAATAAACCCGCCCAATGACAAATGACAAATTCATCAAAAAAACAAAGCCGAAAACACACAAGCCATAATTAATCCCGTCGCATCTGCCAATAAAGCCGCCACCAATGCATAACGGATACGAGTAATGCCAACAGCGCCAAAATAAACCGCCAACACATAAAACGTTGTTTCCGTACTCCCCATCATCGTTGAAGCCAAAAACGCACTATAGGAATCCGGCGCTCGTTCCACGATTTCACTCATAATGCCAAACGCCCCTCCCCCAGAAAGAGGACGAATTAACGCCATCGGTAAAACTTCGGCAGGCATCCCAATTAAACGGGTTATCGGATTTAATAAAGTCGAAAGTGCCTCCATCGCCCCCGACGCCCGAAACATACCAATTGCCACTAAAATAGCGACTAAAAACGGAATAATCCGAATCGCAATTTCAAACCCCTGTACCGCCCCTTCCGTCACCGCTTCATAAACTTTCACCCCTCGTCCAACCCCATAAGCGATAATCAATAAGATTAATGTAGGAATCAGCCAATAGGAAATAAAATCTTGGTTGAAGAAACCACCTAAACTTTGGCGGATGATCACGCCATAAACCATAGAAAAGATGAACCCGGCAATAAACCCCCAGGCGATAATTTTAGAAATTCGACCTGCTGGATACAACAAATGGGAAAAATCAGGTTCTTCAACAGGTTTAACCTCATCCTCGGTTTGCAGCACCGTTTCTTGTCCTGAACTATCCGCGACAGGCGTATCGGATACTTGACTCCTTTTTCGTAAAAACAACGCCACTAAAACCCCAACCAGCGTCGAACAAGTCGTAGACAAAAACGTCGGTAACCAAATTCCTGCCGGATCACTACTATTTGCCGCCGCCCTTACCCCAATGACACCCAGGGGAAATAAAGCCACACTGGATGTATTAATTGCCAAAAACAAGCACATCGCATCCGTTGCTGTTCCCGGGAACGGATTCAACTTATTCAACTCCACCATCGCCTTAATGCCAAATGGAGTCGCCGCATTCCCCAACCCCAGCATATTGGCAGAAATATTCAGAATCATCGCCCCCATCGCCGGATGGGTAGGGGGTACATCGGGAAAAAGTTTCACCATTAAGGGTTTGAGCAGAGTTGCCAGATTGTACATCAGCCCTCCGGCTTCCAAAACCCGCACCAATCCTAGCCAAAGCGCCATAACCCCAATCAAACCAATGGCTAACTCGACAGCCGTTTTAGCGGATTCAAAACTGGCGTCAGTAATGGCTTGCATCTTGTCGGTATACCCGGCAAATAGGATAGCGAAAGCAATAAAGCCGACAAAAACAATGTTGATAGCGCTGGGCTTTCTTGATGGTTGGGAGGACATACTGAATCACCGTAAATAGACAAACTCATAGAATAACGGCAAAAGACCGAAGGCAAAAGCCCTCAGTCTTTTAATCACTCTATAACAGTCAGTTTTAGATGCCTGTCGGCTACCAACAGTTCAATCAGTTCATAGGGAAACGAAGCGTTTTCGTTAGAAGGCTTAACTACATTAAGCCGAGTTGTTGGAGAATGCCTTGCCCGGTGAGTAATTCGGTGGCGATACCAATGACGAAGCCTAGCATTGCCAAGCGACCATTCCAGGTTTCAGCAAAGGTGGTAAAGCCTAACTTGGTTTCTTGCTCTTGCATAATTCTTCCCTCTCAATACCTTTGGTGTACGTTTTTGCCTTGTCCAATGACCCGTCTCGGTGGATTACATCAAGCCGAGTTGCTGGAGAATGCCTTGCCCGGTGAGTAGTTCAGTGGCGATACCGATAACGAAGCCCAGCATTGCCAAGCGACCATTCCAGGTTTCAGCAAATGAGGTAAAGCCAAACTTGGTTTCTTGTTCTTGCATGAGTGGTGTCTCCTGTATCTGTCTCTGTAATAAAATTTAACTTAATTTTTCTAAAGCCGCAACATTTCTTTAGATTCATGAGCCACATGATATGATATAGAGATGATTGATTGTGCTTATGTAGTGCCATGGCACGTCTAGGATCAGGGGAAAACAAGTGAAGGGTTAAGTCAGGGCGGGTTTAGTTACATCTGGGTGAGGTAAAAAACGGTAATAATGAAACCCGCCCCTACACCCCTGACGCAACAGGTTTCCTAGAACCTTTTCTCTTAACCTGGAACTATCCCATTGCTACATTAGCCGCGATCGCTCATTTGCCTATGGCTTACGCAATCCCATCGGACTCTATTTTCACCCCACCACCAACGAACTCTACACCACCGTCAACGAACGGGATAAACTGGGGGATAACTTAGTTCCCGACTACCTGACCCGTCCGGACTCACCACCTGGGGACGCCCGGTTGGGGTGCTGGTGTTACCTGATGGGGGTCTATTGTTTACCGAAGAGTTCAGCCCCGACACCCGCCCGGAGTTCAAACTCCGGGCTAAAAGCTTAAGTCCATTAAAATGGACTAAAACTAGAGATGCAGTCGTTTTTAGACCACTTGCGCTGTTGGTTCCTTGGGTTTAAACCCAAGGCGGTTGGTGAAACTGGTGCAAGATGTAAGTTCAGACCGATTCAAAAAACGAGCGATCGCGCACAACTGTGATCATGAAAATCCCTTTCATTCTCCCACTCAAAAGTGAAAACGTTGCTCCGGGCGGGTTTAGTCACATCGGGGTAGGAAGAAACACAGTAAAAGTCAAACCCGCCCCTACATTGGTCAACACGGAAAACTTGGGTTGGGGCGGGTTTAGTTCCATCAGCGTAGGAAAAGACACGATAAGCGTCAAACCCGCCCCTACAGTCCCGAAAACGCTTGTATTGGGGATTTTCTTGGTCATGACTCAAGGGTTCACCAACACCATTCACGCGGCTAATCCTCAACACTTGGAACAACTCAAAACAACCAATACTTGTCCTCAATGTGACTTAACCGATGCTGATTTAACCAATGCCAATCTTCAGCAGGCAGAGTTGAGCGGTGCTAACTTAAAAGGAGCAATCCTAACGGGGGCTAACTTAAAGGGAGCCAATCTCAGCAATGCTGAATTGAACGGTGCTAAACTGGCTGGAGCAAACTTGGCAAGGGCGAATTTGAGGGAGGCAAAACTGGGGCTAAGAGAACCAGATGCAGATAACCCCTTACCCTCTCAAGTTGAACCCGATAATCTCTACAATACCCTGTCCTGGCTAGGCTATTTTCCGGCATTTATTGCCAATTGGTATGCAGCCACTGTCACCGACTTGCGCGATACTAACCTCCAGGGGGCTGACTTGTATCGGGCTAACTTAGATGGGGTGCTACTGACTCGTGCTAATCTCCAAGAGGCTCAACTTGACTACGCCAGCTTAGTCCGCACTTACTTAAGGAAAGCCACACTCACCAACGCCAACTTAGTCAGTGCTGATCTACGCAATGCTAATTTAACCGACGCCCAACTGGAAGTCGCCGATATTCGCTCGGCGGATTTGAGGGGCGCTAACCTAAATTCTGCCAATCTGGATACCGTGAATGCCGATAGCGCCAACTTAAGCGGTGCTAATTTAAGTCAAGCTTATATCACTAATGCGGACTTCAATGGTGCAATTTTGGGGAGAACAACACTGCGAGAGGCGGTTCTGAATGGGAGCAATTTTCAGATCGCGGATTTAAGTCAGGCGAACTTACAAAGGGCGCAGTTAAAAGGGGTAGGCTTCAATAGGGCTAATTTGACTAAGGCGAATCTGGAGGGGGCAGACTTGACTAATGCTAAACTCGCGATCGCAGACCTAACTAATGCCCAACTGACGGGGGCGATTCTCCATTCAGCTTACCTGCACAGCGCCACGTTGACAAATGCCAATTTAAGTGGTGTGGATTTACAGGGGGCGCAACTGCGAGAGGCGAATTTAAGTAATGTTACATTGGTTGGCGCCACGTTAGCAGATGCCAATCTGATTCGTTCTACGTTAACTGGAGCTAATTTAACCTATACCAATTTAACCCGATGTGATTTACGCGGGGCTAACTTAACTGGGGCAGATTTGAGTTATGCTAACCTGACGCAAGCCGATTTTGCCCAGGCTGCTTTGATGGGTGTTACCTTACAGGGAGCGAACCTCAGCGACGCCAACTTCAAGGGCGCGATCGGATTTAATCGTTATGCTGTACCTAGGCAGTAATCAATAAGTATCCTATATAATCAAATATACACAGCGCTTTGTGCTGTAATAAAGTACAGTAGATCAAAGTCCCCCTTTTTAAGGGGGATTTAGGGGGATCGACAATGTACCGCATAGCAGAGCAAGCATAGCAGAGCAAACTGCTGTATGTAGCGACGTGGCACACCTCATTTGATAAATTCATCCCACGCCCGTCAACCGTAGGAGCGCAAAGCTTTGCGCCCGATTCCATGGTAAGGTTTCTTCCACCATGTTAATTGTGTCACACCAGTAAGGGAGCGGCGTAAAAATAAAGTACCAGTGAGGCAAGCTGAATTCATGAACTCAGCCAAGCTTCCTTGGTACATGATTAAGTCGCAAGTCCCTAAGTTCTATTTTGTTGACTCACCCTCTGAGAATTTCCAGATACTGGATATGTTATTTTGTTAAGAAAGTATTTGCACCAGCTAGAGGGACTTTTAGAATATTAATGCGGATAGGAGTGGACTATCTGCCAGCCAGATACTTGCCCCACCCATAATAACTTTAAAAAAATGTTATGCTCCTGCGCCGCTCGCCTTTACCTCTGGTATACTCTACCTCAAATCGTGTCTAGCGGGCTACCAAACCTATGTTATTTAATAGCTTTGCTTTCTTAGTCTTCTTTTTAATCACGTTTTCGATCTACTACTTACCCGCCTGCAAAAATCTACAAATCCCCATCTTAATTATAGCCAGTTTGATATTTTACAGTTGGGATAATCCTATGCTGGTTATCTTACTGATTATATCCATGCTTCTGAATGGGTTTACCAGTTTCCGAGTTGCTCATGCGCCGGACAGAAAAGGTGAAATATTTTGGGCATTTACAGGCGTTACGATTAACTTAGCGATATTGGGGTTATTTAAGTATGGGTCTTTATTAACCCATTTATTCGTTGATAACTTAACCAGCGTCAACCCCGGAGAAGGGGCTATTGCTTTACTGTTACATTTGCCGCTACCGATTGGGATTTCATTTTATACCTTTCAAGGAATTAGTTTAGTTGTCGATGTTTTTAGAAATAGAGATAAAGACAACTCTTATGTAGGAGGCAGTTTAGTCCGTCATCTCATTAATACTTCATTCTTTATCGCATTATTTCCCCAAATCATTGCTGGTCCTATTGTCAAAGCAAATACCTTTTTTCCCCAGATAGAGACGAAGTATTTTAAGTATATTAAATGGGATATTGTTTTCCGTTCCTTGACCATTGGTTATTTTCTGAAAATGGTCGTAGCGGATAACTTAAAAGATTATACCTACTGGATCGCCTGTCCATACTGCCAAGGACAAGCCACTTCCACTAATCTAGTTTTGCTCTTCGGCTACTCAATGCAAATCTTTGCCGACTTTGCTGGATACTCGATCATTGCCATCGGTTTGGGGGCGGCGTTAGGATACCGTTTTCCAGAGAATTTTAACTTTCCTTACATTTCGCGATCGATTGCCGAATTTTGGCGGCGTTGGCATATTTCCTTATCCAGTTGGTTACGCGATTATTTATATTTTCCTTTAGGCGGAAATCGGGAAGGAAAAGTTAGAACATATATTAACTTGATGATTGTTATGACACTCGGAGGGCTGTGGCATGGTGCGGCTTGGAGTTACGCTGTTTGGGGGATGTTTCATGGGTTTGGTTTAGCTTTAGAAAGATTTTTGGGTTTGGCGAACAAGAAAGCTGAAGAACAGGTAAAGCAATTACCATTATGGCAGCAGTTTATCTTAGACTTTATTCGAGTGATGGCTGTATTTTGGTTTGTCTCCCTAGGCTGGCTTTTGTTTAAACTGCCTGAGTTTGGAGAAGCGTTACAGTTTATGGGGGCGCTGTTCAAGAATGTAGGTAAACCTCCAGATTTAAGGTTTGTGGCTCCGATTTTAATTTTCTCGTTACCCGTTGTTATTTATCATATACCCCATTTTCCCACATTTGAACATCTAACCAACCGTTATCTTGATCCCTCAAAAAATAAAGTCGCAAAAGGGCTTCAAAACATGGCTCTAGCGACAATGTTATTTTTTATCCTGTTAAACAGTGGCAGTTCTAATGAATTCATCTACTTCCAATTCTAGTTGGCGCTTCATGGTGCGTCCGCTATTAATCTTGATTTTCTTGCTGAGCTTATATCATACGTTGACGGTGGGAAAAGTATTACCTTCTAGCGAAGGTATTAGTATCGAGGAAACCAACTATGTTAAGGTGGAAAAATATGTCTATCACGATAGTAAAATTGATGTGTTATTAGTGGGAAGTTCGCGCACCGCTAAGCTTGATCCTCAGTATATTAGTGATGATGCCGCGAATCTAGGAATGCGAGGACTGTCTTCAGCAACGGGTTTAGAGTTAGTCAAAAAGACCCAATCAAAACCATCCATTGTCTTGGTAGAAATTAATAGCACAATTGGTCGCCAAGATGAAGACCTAATTCAATCGTTATTTAATCCCTTCAATTACTATATTCGCCTGTATTTTCCGATGTTTAGGACTGAGTATCGACCTGTGAGTGTTTTTATTCAAGCTGTGCGAAATTTTCTGGAAAAGGCAGATATTATTAGTTTAGAGGAAATAGACCAACAGCGAATTAATCTAGAATTTAGAGAAACCATCGTTAAAGAGGCGATTCAGGAAAATGAGCAACCGTTATCCGAAGAAAACAAAGCAACGCTAATGCGAGATGCAGAATCAATTAAATCTCAGATTAAATCTATTGATGACAGTGGTGTACGGGTTGTTTTATACAATGTACCGGGAGATCCCCGGATTGATAATACAATGAAGCAACGTCAAGAGCATGAATTTTTACGAACCTTATTTCCTCCCAAGAAATTTGAGTGGTTACCTGAGCCACCCGCGAGAGAGTGGAGTACTTCAGATGGGACTCACTTGATCAGTGATGATGCTAAGGTGTTTACTGAATTTATTAGAGATAAAATATAATTGTTAAAATTCACGGTATTGATTTCTCGTCTGTCTCAAAATTTGTGGGTGCGGTGTGCCTGTTTACTGGGTGCTTGTGTACTGTTGGTTATCGTTAGCATGATTGGCTTCAACCAACACTTTGACACAAAATACCTGTATGTCGCTGGGCTGTCTTGGTGGGAAGGGTCAAATGCTTATGATCCGAATGTAGCCAGCCGCCTCGGGGCAAACCAAAGTTTAGGGAGTTTTTTCTATCCTCCCCAGATTGCGCCCTTGTGTCTTCTTCTCGGTGCATTTCCTTGGACGCAGGCAAAGGTGGTGATGACGCTTGTCAATATAGTTAGCGCTGGGGTATTGGCTTATTTCTCTGTGCTATTGGTGAAACAGCCTCAGGTGAAACGGCTAAGGGTTCCGGGTTCCGGTGCAGTGTGGTTTATTCCAGCCATTGTTCTGGCTAATCCATTTACCCTGAATGTCATGGTTTTGGGACAAACAACCTTAATTGTCGCCGCCGCGCTAGTGGGTGGCTGGTATTATGCTTATCGCGATAAGTGGGTTTTAAGTGGTATTCTGATTGCCATTTCTACGATTAAACCGCAGTTAAGCCTGCTGGTTATCCTGTGGTTCCTTTTAGAGAGACGCTGGCGAATTTTGGCAGTAGCCGCCGTTGCCGTTACTACCTTACTTTTTTGTCTGGTTCCCATGGCGGTTAGTGGTCCAATTGAAGTGTTTTTTCATTGGTTTTCTAGCTTAGGTAAACATAAAACGATATTTGCCAATGTTTTAGGAACTGGGGGCGTTTTCAGTCTCCAAGATTTATTCTATGCGGCTGGAATTAAAGTGCCACCGTTATTGCCGTTGGGAATTATTCTTTCAGGTCTATTATGGTGGTATCGTTCTCAACTCATTATCGACGATGTGATTGGTCTACTGATGGCAATTGCATTACTATTTGGTTTGGCGCATCATTATGATTTAGTGGCATTAGCTCCAATAGTAGCAGCATTCTGGCGGCATGTACATAATCACCCAAAAGTGACCTGGATTGCTCTAGGATTGCTGGTAATTATGCTTTTGCCGCGAAATTTCGTCATGACATTCATGGACAGCAACCTATTGCTGCAATATCGTATCGTTTTGTTACTAATTATGACAATTTGGTTATTAGTGATGAGCTTAGCAGAGAATCACCCGAATCCAGTATAGAACTAATATCGACTTGTCTGTCTACGTGAGGACGCAGAAGTATAAGACGCCTTTGCCTCTACTTTAGCGCCATTGGCAACAATACCTAAAAGAGAAGCGCCAGCAATCTTTAATCCATCAACGGCTTTGATCACTAGAGAACGATTAGTCTTTTCAATTCCCACAACCAGTAAACTCCCATCTGTTTTAGCCGCTAAGAGGTTGCCATCTCCCAGACCTAACAGGGGTGGAGTATCATAAATAACCAAGTCAAACTGGACTGAAAATTGTTCCATCAGATGATGCATTTTATCAGAGGAGAGAAGCTTGATGGGATCAGATAAGGTTTGACCCGCTGTCAAGACAAAAAAGTTGTCATCAACAGAGGATCTTTGAATTGCATCATCAATCGGTACATTCGACGCAATCACATCGCTGAGTCCCTGAGTATTCGGTAAATCTAACTGATTGTGAAGTTGGGGAACACGTAAATCTGTGTCTACGAGTAACACACGCTGACCAATTCTCGCCGCCGTTTCAGCTAGATAAATAGCAACCGTTGTTTTTCCATCTGCAGGTATCGCTGAGCTAATTGCTAGTGAGTGGATAGGCTTTTTTGCATGTAGCAAGCGAATCGTTGTGTAAAGAGAGCGAAACGCTTCCATTAGAGGAGATGTATTGTACTTGTTTCCACGAGTATCATGGTTAGCCATGAGACGAGGCTCTCCTGATGCAATCACTCCTGATGCAACCAAATTTTTGGCAGCAGAAGCCTTTTGCTTGAGTTTCTTCGAGCGTTTCCGCAGATCTTTCGTCAAAGGAATTACTCCCAGAATGGGCAATTTTGTTTGCCCTTGAATTTCCTCTGGGGTATGAAAAACTGTGTGTAAAATCTCGACCAAAAAACCGACGCCGATACCAAGCAGCCCACTTAACACGACAGCAATAGCAAAGGGACGTCTCAAAGATAGAGCTTCAACGGGAAGGGGATTACCATTTGCCGTGCGCCAAAGTTCCGGTGGACTAATCATTTCCCAGGGAATTTCTTGTTGAGCCGCATCGAGTCTCAAGGATTCTCGTTTGGAGAGAAATTCTTTCAGATTATCTGTGGCAACATCTAATTTCCGCTGTAAATCAGCAATCTGACGGGTAACCGTTGGCAACTGTTCAAGTTTTTGATTGACTTGATTTTCGGTTTGGACAATGGTATTGTAGCGCTCTTCTAGACCTTGGATTTCACCGGCTAGGTTTTCCAGAATGTCTTGGGATTGTTGATTGAGTAATACCCTCAAATTTTGCTGCTTTTCACGCAAAATTTCCATGGGCGGGCTATCCTCCCGAAACTGGGCTGACTCTGAGGCAAGTTGAGCTTCTATAGTCTGTAACTGCGATAGTAAAGTGCCATAAGCGTCAGATTCTCGCGACAAAATTGCCGTAGGATTTTCTTCCCTGAACTGTTTTTGTAGTGTCTCGTAGAGGGCTTTAGTTTCAGCAAGTTGTACTTCAGTCACTAATCGGTCTTTACTGATTCCTAAAGCATGTTGACTCAGGCGTAACTCTGCTTCTTCTGGATCAACAAGATTGTACTGCTGCCGGATATTTTGCAACTGTCCTTGGATAACATCAACTTGTTGTTGTAAACTCGGAAGTTGAGTATCAATAAATTCTATACCTTGAGTTAGACTTTTCTGACGCTCTTGTAAGCTGTATTCCAAGTATGTCTTGGCAACCGTTTCTAACACAAATAATATTTGTTTAGTGTCTTTATTCTTATATTTTACCTCGATAATTTTAGTTCCTTCTTCCTTACCATCTTTTTCATAACTAAGACGATCAATCGACAAACTATCCTTCAGGGAGTTGTAATTAATTGCCGGATATCGCTGTTGAAGATTTTCAACTACGGATTCCATTAGTTTTGGACTTAACAAAACCCTGATTTGGGTTTCGTAGTCCAGCAAACTTGAGCGATCAACTTCTATTCTTTCAATATCTACACTTTGACTTTGAGACCTTAAAAATTGATTTCTCAACCTACCTTCAGCCGTTACGGGTTCAACGAGCAGTTTGAATGAGCCTTGATACTCTAGTATTGTTTGACGCTTGTTCCAAATCAACCAGAGTGCAGAAATCACGATTAATATTAAAGCCACCCCGCCCATGACGAAGGCTCGGCGACGGACGACGGCGAAAACCCAACCTAGGTCTACCTGCTGTCCACTATTTTCATCAGGTTCAGCCGGGGGAACTTGAGACAAAGAGAAACGTGTCTTGCCATTAGGCTGTGATGAGAACGGCTGTAAATTTTGGTCTGTATCCATCTAATGCACCTCTATAGTTTTGGGGTGACTTGCGTCTGATGTACGTAAGCTATCTGCCTTGCTTAATCCGGTTCAAGACAGACCTATCTCTATTGTAATTGTAAGAATTGTCAGAATTCCTCCCACCCCGAGTCAGCGCTATAGTCTGAATTGCTCTAAGTCTGTTGTCGCTAAGTTCTCTTGGCGGACGAAACGAGAGGATATTCCTGGTGCGGCAAAATATTTTTCCATCAGTTCTTGGGGATCTTTCTTTCCGCCTCCTTCCTGCTCAATCAACTGAGCCACATAAGTACATAGATTTAGCCTGACACCATTAAGCTGCTTAAGTGCTTGTTCACGTATTGTCTCAGGATTGGGCGGTGATTTCTGCCAATGTTGTACCGCTTGGGCAACCGCATCAGCTTGAGCCGGAGTGATGATGGAATTCTCATCGTTAAAGAATTGATCCCGTCCACCTTTGCTGGGTGTACTGACAACAGGAATGCCACACAGGAGATATTCCATGGAGGCATACATGGCGCCTTCTTGAGCAGAGAGACAGAGTCCCGCATAAGCCTGATTAATCTTTTTGGCTAATTCAGGGCGCGGAATAAATTCTTTATTATAATCAGCGTGGGCTAACTCTGGACAGAAGTTGGGCAAGTCACCCCCGTAAGAAATAACCATCAACCGCTTGATCGCTTTAGCTAACTCATGTCGCTTAAAGGGTTGAAGCTGTGCCGTGTAGATTGCATCATAGCGTTTGGGCTGATCTAGAGGTTTGTATATATACTCATTGACATAGAAGCTGGAACTTAGTTGTGTCCCTTGTATCAACCAACGTTGACGCCAGACATCTTCGTCTGACGCATTGACAATCAAGTGATATGTCCTGCCTGATATCTCATGCCAGAGTTGATTCCGCTTAAATTTCACCATCGGTTTCCATCGCGCCGACCACCCACCGGGACTTTCTAGGACATGTTTGGGTTCAAATCCTGGCGGTAAAGTGGGGAAGTCTCCGATAAATGAAACAATTAGGGGTTCAACGCTCAGGATGTAAAAACCATGAAATAACACAGTAACGCACCTCTTGCTCTATGTATCATCTTCAGTCCGGATGGTTAATTCCGTAAGGCTTTGTCTGCCATCCATCTGCCAGTGGAGCTGACCAGGCAATCTCAAAGATGGGCTGAGAAAGAATAACTCTACCATAAATGATGCCAAACAGCGCGATCGCTCGATTCGTTCGACGTACCCAATCCCTCACCACCATGGCTTGAATAGATTACTCTCAGCTAAAAAGACCTGCCAGTTAGAAAAAGATACCCAAAAAGTCAAACAGTCTAAACAAGTCAAAAACTCGCCCAACAGGCGCTAACGGAGTTTCGAGAGTATCGGCAATTCGGGCAGAATTCGAGCGACCGACGACAATAATGTCGTTATCTTGGAGGATAGGATTACTTTGCTCATTGATGCCTTGGGCAAAGTCAATTGGGATTTTTCGGTTGGATACAGTACCATCTGGGTTGAGGCGAATCAACTCCACAGAACTTCTACGTGCTCGTTTCTGGTCGAATCCCCCGGCGGCTAAAATTCCTTGATTTAAGGGAGTATTCGGCGGTACTTCCACGAGTCCAGGTTCTGTCACTTCACCCACCACACTCACTTGAATCTTATCTGGCGAAAAAGTTGCTGTGGCTAATTCTGTGGATTCTTGCGGACTAATGTCAGTAGCTCTAGGGACAATAATAGTATCTCCATCTTGCACCACCGTATCTTGTTGGAAATCTCCAGCTTGTAAGAATTGCCACAAATTTACAGGAATAATTTGTTCGGCTCCGGTTTTCGTAATGCGACGGAGCTGAATTTGACGGATGTCTGCCAGTGGCTTAATTCCCCCAGCTAGCCGAATCGCGTGGGTTAGTGTTGGTAAACCCTCCGTCGTTTGGAACGTTGCGGTGTTCCCGCCAATGACTACATAGGTTCCAGGGCGGTGTACTTCGCCGACAACAGCAACGGTGCGGGGTTCTTCCAGTTCAGGTGCAAACCCACTTGTGGCGATTTGTCGGACTTCTGCCAGGTTAACAGTGGTGAGTGTCGGCACAAAAACAGTATCGCCATCGCGCAATGCCACATTTTGAAGTTGGTTACCGGTTTGAATCAGTTCCCACAGATTAACCGTGAGCACTTGCTCAGAACTGAAGCCTTGGCGTCGGCGCAGTTGCACTCGACGCAAATCCGCCATCAGCGTTACCCCTCCAGCTTGTTCAATGGCTTGGGAGAGAGTCGGGTATTGTACCCCAGGCGAATTGCCTAAACCGCCGGTGAAGGACAGATTATAAGACCCGGGGCGATTAACTTCTCCAGCAATCGAAATATTTAGGGGACGGGGGTTGAGCAGAATAACGGTGACGAGGGGACGTTTAAGGAAACGAGCATACTCACGGGATAGAGTCTGGGCGGCTTGATCTGGAGTTTGTCCTTGGAGGGAGACACTACCAATCAGAGGTAAGGTGAGGGAACCACCTGGTAGAATCTGGTATTCCCCACTATACTGGGGTACTTCTAGGATATCAATGAGGATGCGATCGCCTCCGCCCAAGGTATACGCCGTTTCCGCTTGTGCCAAGCTAGCAGCTGGTTGTATACTTCTCCTTTGATCAAAAGTGGGCAGTTGAGCTTGACTTTTAGATAATGGACAAGTAAGGGTTAGTGATACCCATAAGCTCAGACCCGTAACGAGTGACGGCGTTAGGTGTTTAGAGGTACAGCACATACGCGACCTAAATCATGAAACAAATTATTTTATCTCCCTTAATTTTAACCTTGCTTGGCTTAGCTGCTATAGTCTACGTCGCGATTGGTTTCCAGCTTCTCAATAACAATAGCAAATTAAGCCTTATATTTGAGAGGTTTTTTATTCATGTATGGCTATTAGGTATTAACAATGTTGTGGTCGGTCCATTGCCATTTAACAAGCTTAATCCTAATGCACTTTATTTACACAACACAACCCTGCCTGCCATTGTCATGCAGTTTGGAGTTTATGGTGTCTGCTTGATTTTTCTTATCTCTAGATTAAATCAAAACCGATATACAATTATATCAATTTATTATCACTTGCTCAAATACATACCATCTTTTTGTTTGTATTTATTTATAATATCGATTTCTTTTGCTTGGTCAGGAACACCAGCTTACACATTGAAGTCTGCTCTTGTTTTAGTGACGACAACAGTTTTTTTTATATATGTCGGTCAAAGATATAGCATGAAAAGCCTATTTGACATAATTTTGTTACATCAGACTCTATTGCTTATACTTAGCTTTGTATACCAATCAGAAGCAGGTGGGGGATGGTCGGGAGTTTTGTCCCACAAAAATCCTTTTTCCTTTGCCATGGCTTTAAGTACAATCCTACTGTATATTCAGTCAGTTAAAATGCCCAAGTACAAATTTTTATTTTGGTTTCTATCTGCTTTGGGTGCTTTTTGTGTGTTTATCAAAGCCAACAGTGGTATGGGTAAGGTTGTCTTGGTAACTTTATTTGCTCTATTAGGATTTCTCCGCTTCATTAAACGGTTACCCCCGCGAGTGGCGTTTGCTGGCATGGGAGTGTTTTTGGCGCTGGGAATTTCTTTAGTTATTTTGATTACCAATAATGCAGAATATATTATTGTAGAGAAGTTGGGTAAAGATATGACATTAACCGGACGAACACTATTCTGGCCCATAATCGTACATACGATTAATAAACAGCCTTTTGTGGGTTACGGATATGATGGATTTTGGCAACCTTGGCGAGGTGAAGATAATCCGGCATCACCTATTGTTCTGCCTAATGGCTTTGTTCCGCAACATTCTCACAATGGTTATTTAGATATTGGTTTAGAGTCTGGTTGGTTAGGATTGACTCTATTTATTGTTACCTTACTCATTAATATTTACTATGGAGTTTTACATTTAATTCAGTGCAAAGAGCCTTCGGCTGCAATGCCTCTGGTAATTATTACCTGGATGGCGTTAATTAATGTCACAGAGAATGGGATTAATGACTTATCAGTAAGTTGGGTATTTCTAGTGTTAATAACAACTCGGTTAACAATGGAAATGGTAGAAAACAATTCAAAGAAATACTCTGAGAAGCAGGAATACTTGAGTTTAGGTACAAGGGGACTGTAAATTTTTAGTTAACTGACGCTTTACTCAGTATTTAAATTTCTAAAATCTGACTAGATTTAATCGGGTGCAATTATCCTAAATGTTAAACAAATTAGCCGCGATCACTCAACGATTAAGTCCTGGGTTACGCCAGGTTCTAGGTAACACGTCTTGGCTATTGGCTGATCGGATATTCCAGATGGGGCTGGCTTTAGTTGTCAGCATTTGGGTAGCTCGTTATCTCAAGCCACAAGACTATGGTTTACTGACGTATGCCATTACCTGGGTTTCCATGTTCGGTGCGATCGCGGATTTAGGTTTAGGTACAATCGTTGTTCGGGAAATTGCTCGTGAACCCTCGGCTCAAAATAAGAACTTAACCCTAGGAACAGCTTTTGTTCTACGACTAATTGGTGGCGTGATAACTGTAGTGATTACAGTTTTTACCATTTCTCTAGTCAAACCCAATGAAATTGTTACCCGTTGGTTGGTGGGTATCGTCGCAACGGGTACGATTTTCCAGGCGTTTGGCACAATTGATTACTGGTTTCAGTCACAACTTCAGTCCAAGTATATCGTTGTTCCACGGAATTTTGTCGCTATCTGTACTTCAGCACTGAGATTAGGCTTAATTTATATACAAGCTGCTGTTATTGCCTTTGCTTGGGCTAAATTAGCTGAAACAGCTTTGATGGGACTAGCACGAGTCATTTCCTATCGCATTAACGGCAATTATTTGAGTTCATTGCGCTTTAGCTGGATACGGGCAAAAAGCCTCCTCCGAGAGAGCTGTCCCCTGATTTTGTCAGGTATAGCTATTTATGTGTATTCCAAAATTGATCAAGTTATGCTAGGCTCTATGTTAGAAGACACATCAGAATTGGGCTTCTATTCAGTTGCTGTAAAATTATCCGAGACTTTCGATTTTATCCCTATTATTATTGCTCAATCTGTTTTACCTAAACTGGCAAAAGTAAAATCTGAAAGTAATGAAATATATTATAAATACTTCCAGATCTATTTTGATATAATGATGCTTATGTGGTTAGTCATCGCTCTTCCAGTTTCTCTGCTCTCTCCTTACATTATATACACACTTTATGGACAACCCTACGCCGCCGCTGCCCCTATATTATCGCTTTACGTTTGGGCACAATTTGGAACGAATTTCGGAATGGCAAGAAGTAACTATCTTAATATAGAAAGGAAGTTACAGTATTCTTTATATCTCAGTCTATCGGGTGCGTTTATTAACATAGCATTAAACCTTTTTCTGATTCCAAACTTTGGAGCAATAGGAGCTACAATAGCTACTATCATTACCTACTTTATCGTTATTATTGTGCTGAATTTTGTCTTGACCGATTTGAGGTTAGTTGGTGTAATGGTACTGCGATCTCTGAACCTATATCAAGTCTATAGAAGAATATTAGGAGTAGTCCAATGATTAAAATTAAACCAGAGATTGAACATAATTCCAATTGTCCCTATTGCCAAACCCACTTACAACCTATCAAGGTAAACTGGCAGGGTATGTATACTTACATTAAATCTCAATGCCCCTGTTGCAATGCCCAACTTTTAGAGAGCCTGGAAATTAGCCATGTTATTGACCATCCTTACCAGATTGACGTAAGCAAAGGACAAATTTGGGGTGACAAGACAGCCCAGGATCACGCACAACACTTGCTTAAAGCTCTGGAAAATCCTATCCCAGAACAACTTAATATTGACAAAGAAATTTTCAAGTCATATAAGCAGGTGATTTTACTAAACTGTATAGACTTTTGGTATGGACATTGCCTGCTTAAGTTGCTCAATGCCCAAAGACATTTAGACTCCCATCCTAGTTACGGTTTGGTGGTGATTATTCCACCCTTTTTAAGATGGATGGTTCCTGATGGAGTGGCTGAAGTTTGGACAGTCCCGATTCCTCTCAAACATGGTTTAAGTTACTATCCAAGCTTTTCGGAGTTTGTCAGCGAAGAATTAAAACTTTTTGATGAAGTGTATGTCAGTAAAGCTCATTCCCATCCAAGTCAGTTTGACGTGACTCGGTTCACTCAAGTCCCTAAGCATCGCTTTGATCAGGATAAGGAAATTCAAATAACCTATATTTGGCGTGAGGATCGGCTGTGGTTTGATAATGAAAGCGGCTGGACTTCTTTTATTTTCCGAGTTCTTAAAAAATTAAAAATACATAAGCCGATAGTCATGTTACAGAATTGGCGAGTGCGTCAGCTATTGAGCCAACTAAGAACGAGTATTCCCTTTTCAAAATTTGCCGTTGCTGGTTTAGGCAAACAGACAAAGTTTCCTAGCTGGATTGAAGACTTCCGAGTGGATAAGTTTGACGAAAAAAGCGAGAGGGGACTGTGCAAGCTCTATTCAGAAAGTCGCTTAGTTATAGGGAGACACGGTTCCAACATGCTTTTACCCTCAGGTCATGCTGGCATGACACTTGATTTAATGCCAGATGGTCGCTGGAATAACTTTGCTCAAGATATTCTCTATCAAGAAACAGATCCAAGAATAGCATCATTGCGCTATCGGTATATACCACTTCATACTAATATTAATTGCATCGCCTCTATTGCGTCAAAGATGGTTTTGAGGTATTCACATTTGCACAAGCAAATGATAGCTGATAAACCCCAAAAAAATTAATTTCAAATAAACGAAGGTTTTATTCAAAATGCATGAGTCTTTGAAAATACGATTAAGAGCCTATTGGTACAAACTTAACAAACCAATCGCAAAAATTTTGGTTAACTTTCTACTTAAATTGCCAGAAAGATCAAAGCTTTTTGGTTTGCCACAAGGTTTTTATGAGGTTACTGAGGATTGGATTAATGACTCAGGATTAAATAAAGTAAAGCTTCAAGAAAACTACAAAAAAATTCATTTTCCCCATCAAATAGTTAGAACCGAACCTGGGCGACTGGATAAAAAAGCGCATTGGAAATTTAAACAAGAATATCAGCGCGAATCGCCAGAAACATTTGTCGTAAAGATTCCCAATGGACGAGTTTTGGGTCAAGGGGGAACCATTATTACTCCTGATGATAAGGTTTTAGCAGATCTCTCTAGAATTTATTCACAAAGTATTAACGATCATCCTATTTTTTGTCAGTGGAAGTTTCCAAAGCTTCAATGTATTGATGGTACAGTTGCTGTATTATCAGCGATAGCAGGTGAAGGATACTTTCATTGGATGTGTGATGTTTTACCACGCATTGAATTATTGCGTCTGAACAATATTGACTTGAATACAATTGATAATTTTTTAGTAAATCTTTACCAAGCACCGTTTCACAAGGAAACTTTAAAAACTTTAGGCATTCATCAATCCAAAATCATAGAAAGTGTTAAGTTTCCTCATATCAAGGCAACCCAGTTAGTTGTTCCTTCTTTGCCAGGAATCAGTGGTAATATACCCAAGTGGGCATGTGATTTTTTAAGAAATACTTTTCTATCGGGCAACCAGACGAAAATCTCTGATCTACCCGAACGGATCTATATCAGTCGAACTCGTACAAATAACCGCAAAATCATTAATGAAGCTGAATTGGTAAAATTTTTAATTCCCTACAAATTTAAAACTATTTTTTTAGAGTCAATGTCAGTTGCTGAGCAAGCCTTGCTTTTTTCAAGGGCTAAGTTTATACTTGCTCCTCATGGGGCTGGACTAACCAATCTAGTGTTCTGCAACTCAGGGACTAAGGTTATAGAAATTTTCTCGCCGTTTTATGTCAATGTTTGTTATTATTCATTGAGTAATCAAGTTAATCTTGATTACTATTATTTATTAGGTGAAGGGAAAAGACCACCTGAATATGTTGATCCCGGCTTAGGTCGTGCTAATATTTTGGTCAATCTTGATTCCCTGTCAAACTTGTTCAAATTAGTTGGTATTTAGTAGCATGAGAATAATTGAAATGGTGCAATCTATCTTTTGCTTAGACTTAAAAATGCTTGATGTAGTTTTTTAAAATTGCTACGAATACCAAATATGGAGCGTTCGGTTGTTAGCAAAACTTTCCCAAGAGACAGCCAAAATTGCTGTTCTCCTAAATACTCTCTAATCAACTTATGATTTAATCTAAGAGCTTGGTATTGATACTTAATATGCATTAGTGAATTATCTTGTGATAGTCCAAAGTTTGTTTTTCGGTAATTAATACCATCAATGCCAGAATGTATCCATGGATTAGGACAAGCAGCTAAGCGAATTTTAAACTCCCAATCTTCATATTTTTTGAGACTATGCTGAATTCCCCCAATTTCTAAGTAGAGCTTTTTAGAAAAAAGCATATCTCTCGGTATTTTTACCAAATTATTAATCATCCAGCTTAATCGTTGCTGTTGATTAAAATCCGCAAACATTGCAAGATCTAAACAATAATTTTGTTCTATTTTTTGTTGGGTGACACAAATATCAGAATAAGCTATTGAGTTCTCACGCTTGTTAAATGCTATAAATTCTTGCTCAATTTTTTGGGGAGAGTACCAATCATCTCCATCAACTGTTGTAATTAAATGACTTTGAGCGGCCCTAATAGCTAAGTCTCGGTTAATACTTACTCCCAGATTTTTTTCTCGGAAAATTGGCTTAATTTTGGAATGCTCATGAGCGAGAGATATAATTAAGTCTCTTGAACCATCGGTAGAGCCATCATCAGCAACAATAATTTCCTTGACTGGCAAAGTTTGATTAACTACACTGAGTATAGCCTCTTTCAAAAATGACCCGTTGTTGTAGCTAACGATAATACAGCTAATAGTAGACATATCTCAAAAGTTAAGTTGATTATTGACAAAGAGATGTATGCAGTTGGAGGTAGGAGATTCAAAAACATTGAAAAGCAGAGAGAAATCTTATAAAATATTGATTCATTTTTTCTTGGGCTATTTGTCTAAAATTTTATTTGATGTTTTAGTCAAACCACCTTGCAAAATTCTATGGAATTTTTCAGCCATCTTAGGTAGTGCATAGTAGTCTTCTACATAGTGACGTCCTTTTTGTCCCATTTCTCGTCGTTTTTGTTCAGAATTGACAAGACAGGAAATTGCTTCGCGCAACTGGACAATATTTCGTTCCTCAACAAGAAACGCTAAATCTTTTTCTCGGATAGCATAGGGGATACCACCGCAGTTAGTTAGTACACAAGGTAGACCACAAGACATTGCCTCAAGGTTAGCAATACCAAAATATTCTTCCCAACGCCCAATACTTACCGCATGATTGACAAATATATCCGCCTTTCCTAAAATATTGGGGATTTCTTCATGAGGAACCGAATTCAAAAATGCTACTTTTTCATTTAAGTTACGTTCGGTGACTTCGGCTTCTAAAAAGGATCGCATTGGACCTGAACCCAAAAATTGCAGCAGTAAATTACTACGTGTTTTTAATAAAGGAGTCATTGCTTCTAAAATATAAAGAAATCCTTTTTCTGGTATCATTCTCGATATGACTAACACACGTAATATGCCATCTTGCTCAGAAAGTTTCGGTTTTGGTGTAAGCTTTTGAGTATCGATAGGATGCCCTAGAATACTAAATTTAGGAGCAATGACTTCATCAAATAAACCTATATCTTCAAAACGTTCAATACATTTAGGAATTGTAACAATTATTTTCTGGGTTTGATAAAATGCTTTTCTCATCCAAAAACGCCGTTTCAGAGGCCAAGTGAAATCTTGAGGAACACCTCTAACAGTAAGTGAAACATTAAGAAAGACTGGCTTTTTAAATCGATGGGCATTTTTAATAGCCAATAGACCTTGTGGGTAGATTGTAGGATCTACGGTCAATATACCATTCGCTTGAGTAAAAATTGAGTTAAGATATTTGTTAGTTGAATTTATCTTGGGGAGTCCTAGTCTGGACAAACTTCCTTTCCATGCTTTTCTGGGGAGAGCAATAATTTGAAAATCTGGATCTTCATAGCTCTCTTCCTCTGATTTGACGATGGTAAAGCTATAGTCATAGTATTCTTGTAGATATTTATATATTAGCGTTTGTACTTTAAATTCGGTTCGATGGCTAATAACGCCAGGGCGGAATGCTATCAGATTAATCATAAGCAAAAATTATATTTAGCAACTAAAACAGTAATGAATTGATTATATCAAGATTATGATAAATCAGCACATAATTTTTTGTAAAAAAAAAAAAACTTTTATTTACTTATGTAAAAAAAAAATGCATCTTAGATTTAAATCTGCTAACTTTAGCAGTTGTATATATAATGGATTTGTAAATATTGGGCGACTTAATCATATTACTATCAAATATAAAGGTAAAGGCAATAAAATGAATATTCCTCTTTTCATCTTTCATGTTGGCTATATAGACTATCTACGGCTAGCGTTAACAACAGCCAAAAAATATAACAGCGATGTTTTGTTAATAGGAGATGAATCCAATAAAAGGGCATGGAAGCCTCATTTAATGAAAGACGAATTAAATTCCCCAGTGTATCAGGATTTTTTGAAAGTATATACTAAAATGTCGTCTTATAATTCAGAATATGACCTGCTAATTTTTGAACGTTTTTTTTGTCTCAGAGAATGGATGAATCAAAATAATATAGACAAAGCTTGGATGCTAGATAGTGATGTAATCAGCTTTAGTAATTTTTATGACAAGTATTCAAGGTATTTGCACAATAAAGATATTGTTGCTTCTCTGAGTATTCCTCAGCATCAAGACAATTACAGATGGGCGGCATTCGGACATAATTCTTATTGGACACTAGAAAGAATTACATCATTTACAGATTTTTGTATCGAAACCTACAGTAAAAATTTAAGCCTACTTCAAGAAAAATATGAGTGGCATATCAAAAATCATATTCTTGGTGGAGTATGTGAAATGACATTGCTCTATCTATGGGCGAAAGGAAAAACAGATGTGTTTAATACAGCTAAAGTCTATGATGGTATGACTATTGACAATTGGATTACGTCTTCGGAGAATTTTGAATTGAATGAATATCCTGTTACTATTGGTGGAATTAAGCAGATTACGTTTAAAGATGGTATCCCCTACAGCTTTAACAAAAAATTAGGCAAGGATGTAGCTTTTTTAGCCTTGCATTGCCAAGGTTCAGCCAAAAAGTATATGAGATTTTTTGCAAATGATCGTTTGAAAGATTTTTATCAGTTAGCTCCAGTTTGGGAATTAGTGCGTCCTCAGCGCGTTAGGAATAAAATAAAGAAGCTGATCAAAAAGGTATAATTTCCTCTGAACTACAGTTGTCGGGTATATAGATGGACTCCGAATACACGACTGTGCTGATAATTGGCAATAAATGCCAGTCCAAAAAAGTAGCTTATTTAGTACCTTAGTATTAGGATGATTTAGGGGGCAAACAATGAGAAATTATGAAGAGCTGAATATAGCGCAAGAAGTTAGCGAAACTGATCCATTTACTCGAGAGAGATATAAGCAATTTTACTGTCATTTTCCTGACGATGTTCAAACAGTTATTGATATTGGATGCAATACAGGAAGAGGTGGACAAATTCTCAAAGAATTGAATCCAAGTCTTAAAGTGGTTGGCTTAGATTGTGTAGCTAGCCGTTTAGCTAAGATATCCCCCGATATTTATGTTAATACAATCTGTTCATATTCAAGTAACATAGAATCACCGGATTTCTCTTTTGATGTTGTTGTTGCTGGCGAATTTATTGAGCATATTTATCCAGATGAGGTACTCAGCACATTACAGGAATTCTATCGAATTCTTAAACCTGCTGGCAGATTGCTGTTAACAACACCTAATCCTAACTACCTGCGTCTAAAATTGACCGGAGGAAGTGTTCTAGGCGGTGCTCATGTCTCACAACATTATTCGACTGACTTAAAACAGCAATTAGAATCAGTGGGTTTCGTAAATGTTGAAATCACAGGCAGTGGTAAAGTTACTCGCATTTTAGGTGAAAAATTCCCAATTCTTTCGCTTTATGGTAGTTATTTGGTAATTGCCACTAAAGAGTGAAATATATAGATATTAACTCAAACATGAATACTTACGTTCAACAAATTCTGGACTTAATAAATATTCAAAAGAATAACTCCACACCTTAAAATTTAGGTCAACCCATGATTCGCGATCGCACTGCCGTCCTGATCACCTGCCATAATCGTAAACCCAAGACCTTGGCTTGTCTAGAGGCTTTATTTAGCCAGACAGTCCCTAGCCATTTTACCCTAGATGTCTATCTAGTCGATGATGGCAGCACCGATGGTACAGCTGAGGCAGTACAGCAGACTTATCCTCAAGTCAAACTCGTGCTAGGGGATGGAACTCTCTACTGGAACCGGGGAATGCACAAAGCCTTTGCGGAAGCACTCCAGCATGATTATGACTACTACCTCTGGCTTAATGACGATACCATACTCTACCCAGAGACGTTATCTTGCCTTTGGCAAACCTCTCACCAGCTAGCCAAGCAAGGGTATGAGAAAGCCATTATCGTTGGTTCCACTCGCCATCCAGAAACCGACAAACTTACTTATGGTGGAGTCGTGCGAAAAACCTGGTGGCATCCCTTCAAATATCGCCTTGTTGAACCCAGTACAGAACCCAAACCAGCGGAAACCCTGAATGGTAACTGCGTCTTGATCCCCCGCGCTGTTGTGCAAATCCTGGGAAACATCGATCCCACCTTCAGTCATAGCATTGGTGACACCGACTATGGCTTGCGAGCGCAACGTCAAGGGTGTAGCGTTTGGGTAGCACCCGGCTATGCTGGGAAATGCCAAACGAACCCACCCCAAGGACACCCCTGGCATGATCCCGGATTCACATTAAAGCAGCGATGGCAAGCAGTCACGGATAAAAAGGGTTTACCTCCCAGAGAGTCAAGAGTATTTTGCCAACGTCATGCGGGTTGGTTATGGTTGTTCTATTGGTTACTCCCCTATGTACGCTTAGGATTAGTTTCACTTTTGCCTAAAGCAAAGGCGAAGAAAGCATGAAAACAACCAGATACGGATACAAGACTATTTCTATGTTAGGATATTTCTCTATCGCATCTACTCAATTGAGTCACCTCCAACATGAATCAAGCCTCACATAAGAAGATACCGCCTGTGTTTATCGTCAGTTCAGGAAGAGCTGGAACAACCTTGTTAAGGGGACTCCTGAATGGCAGCAATCAAATTCATATTCCACCCGAAAGCGATTTGATCACTAGGGCATACCCTTTTTATTATGACAAACAGCATTTTAGTGACGAGGATTACAAAAAAATTGTAAAGCTTTTCATTAATACCTCTGAAGATAATGGGTGGGAGATGACAGAAGACTATTTACTGACTTGTTTGAAGGATCAGGCTCCCCAAACCTTTACTGATATCAATTCTACTATCTATAACGCTTATCTTAAACACGTTGGACTAGACAGTCAACAATGGGGCATTAAACGTCCTGTATTAATCGCTGGAATTGATAGAATTATTCGCACCTTTCCAGAGGCAAAGATTGTTCACGTTGTCAGAGATGGTCGAGATGTTTTTTTATCGTATAAAGAAATCCATCGGAAGGATGCCGTAAAATTTGGACCTCAGGGTGTCGTAACAAATGCCCTTTATTGGATTGATGGACTCCGACGTATTGAAGAAATTAATAACCTCGATTTTTATGAGCTTCGTTATGAAGACTTATTAAGTGATCCTGCTACAGAATTAAAGGAGCTTTGTGTATTCTTGAAAATAGATTATGAGAAATTTATTGCTGATGAAAATGATAAAAGTATCAGTAAAAACACAGCCTTAAAAACAAAAGATAAATTATTTATTCGTAAAATTAGTGAAATTAAACCAACAAACACGAAAAAATATTTAACCAAGATGTCTCAGATCGATCGATTCATTTATGAATTGATAGCCGCACCTTACTTGATGAAATATAACTACCCGATTGAGTTTAACGTTGTAACTTCTTTCCTTTGGTTTCCCTTAAGAAACATTGCCTACATGGGAGCAAGACTGTTTAACAACTGGCGTTATCACAGACGTGATATCGAAACCTATAATAAATAAGCAAGGTCATACATTCGCCCAAAAAAGCTCAGTAAAGTGAACGTGAAGAATACCATTTCAATTGCTTGGCTGCTGCCTTCAATGGAACGACAAAATTACTGGCAGCCACTGTTCAAAGAATTTACCAAAACCTTTCCACAAACCCAAGTTTATACCGGGTTTTGGGAAGGATTTGTTCCTGGGCTTGAAGACGCCTTTACTGTTGAAGTTGTCGGCAAGACTAAATTTGTACCAACAACCCAAGGAACAGGTTACAGTCCCGGATTTATATCCCTATCCCCAAGGATTATCGTTGAACTGTTTAAGTTTCAACCTCAGGTCATCTTTGTCAGTGGTTTTTCATTATGGACGTTACTCAGCTTGGTCTTTAAACCTTTAGGCAGGTGGAAAGTCATCATTATTTACGATGGTAGTTCTCCCACTATAGACTATATCAACTCCAGACGGCGTTTAATCTTGCGAAGTACGATGGTTCGCTTTGCGGATGCCTATATCACAAATACGAATGGAGGCAAAAATTATCTGACCAAAATTCTCGGCGCTGAAGAACATCGTGTGTTTGCTAGACCCTATCAAGTACCCGATGTGAAAACCTTGCTGGGACAACAGGGCGAAGAAGCAAATAGTGAACTTGAGTATCAGCATCCAATTTTTCTGTTTGTCGGTAAACTCATTCCCCGCAAAGGGTTACGTTTCCTGTTAGAGGCTTGCACAATTCTTAAGCAGCAGGGATACCAAAACTATACCGTACTCATTGTCGGTGATGGAGAACAACGAAAAGAACTGGAAATATATAGTCAAAATCAGGGATTAATGGATTGTTTGCGGTGGGTGGGTTGGGGCAACTACGATAAATTAGGGGCTTATTTCCGTCAAGCCGATGTTTTTGTGTTTCCTACCTTGGAAGATATTTGGGGTGTAGTTCTCCTGGAAGCCATGGCGTTTGGTCAACCAATTCTATGTTCTAAATGGGCGGGTTCTTCGGAACTGGTTGTTGAAGGGAAAAATGGTTATATTTTTGATCCCTATCATCCTGAAGAATTGGCTAAACATATAAAATGTTTTATCGATAATCCAGATTTAATTATTTCAATGGGTCAACAATCGCAGCAGCTTATCGCCCAGCATAATCCCGAAGCTGCGGCTAATTTTCTGATAGAGGTTACCTCTTTTGCTTTGAACCAGTAGGTGCGACACACCGCATAAAATCAACACAACTAACCCATAAATCTTATCGGATTGCCCTGCATCAAGTATCAGTAATGAGTTCACACCGCATACATTCAGACTGGGGCGAGTCGAGACACATTAATTCTCACACCGCCGCATTTGCTCAGCGACTCGCCCCTACAAATCCCTACAAATCCCTACAAATCCCTACACATTCCTATATATCCCTACACATTCCTATATATCCTTTCATGTCCTTTCAGGATTTTCCTAAATACCTCTGGATAAAATCGCGCTGGAGTCAATCGCTCAAAAAGTAATCGTAACTGTCGCTGTAGTTCACAAAATTCCGAAGGAGAAAACCGAGAATGCCATTCCCACAACCGTTCAGGTAACTCCTGTAAACGAGTAGACGGAACCCGGACAATAAACTGATCCCAAGGAATTTCATCCTCTAGAGGCAACATAGAATCTGTGTCAATCAGTATCGGTACTTTACCCAAAGAAAGCGCTTCATAGAATCGCCAACTATAATTATCAGTACCGCGAACACAGAGGGCATAAGCGTTCTGTTGTAAATTATTCAAAAATTGCTGACGTCTGTTTCCTTGTACACTGGGTCCCATTCCCACTCTTCCGCGCCGCAGAAAATCCGTCTTGATGCGATGATCTTTTTCCATAATTTGCATGGCATCAACTCGCAGTGGGTAACAACACGTTGCCCGTATTCCACGAGTTGTACCACAGAAAAAATTAGCTGCCATCTGACGGGTCAGACTTTTAGGCATCATCTTCCAAATAGCTAGTCCCATCGCTCCTCCTTCTCTCCCACAAAAACTGACACTTGGCAAGTGTTCTTTTTCCATCGGTTGCCAGTCGCGGATACCTAATTCCACGATTAAATCAAACCCATCTGAATCGAGGAATGCTGGACTGAGAATCACCCCAGACTCATGCAGTGAACGATACCAAGAAAAGCGGATAATATAGTCGAGCCATGCAGGTTTTTGTCGCTCATGGCTGATATCAAACCCAATGGAAGGTAACTGAAGTTGAGAAACTATCGTGCCAATCTCGTGGAGTCGTTCGGGGGAATAGAATGAAACATTAGAGGGCAACAAAAACCCATCCGCGTCTTGAGTCTCAACAATATCAAACGTCTCTTGAATCACCTGATTAAAGGCTGGAGAATAAGCACCACGCCATGCTTTGAGCAGGGGGCATCCATTGGGAAATTGGTCTGCCTGTGCTAGTTCAATGCCAAGAGTGGTCAGTTTCAGTTTGCGTTCCATAAGCATTCATATAATATTGCAAATCGCCCCTATTTTATTGGCAACTTCCGATAAATCTCAGCCCACAATTCTCCCTTAACATCCCAATCATATATCTCATTGACCTGCTTTTGACCAGCTTGTCCTAGGCTATTTCTTAACTCTGAGTCATGTGCCAAACGAGTCATCGCCTCTGCCAACCCCTGCACCGCCTGCTCCGGATTTAAGGCGGGCACTTTAATTCCCATTTCCGCCGTCACCTGGGTAGCAGGTCCACCTAAATCTAAACAAATAACGGGACGCCCTGCTGCCATTCCCTCCAAACACGTCAACCCTCCAGAATCGTGCAGACTAGGATGAACGAGAATGTGGCATTCCCCTAACCGCTCCAGAGATTGTTCACGAGGCAGATTTCCAAAAAACTGGATTTGGGACGCAACTCCTAACTCTTCAGCTAACAGTTGCAGCCGTTCTCGTTCCGCTCCATCCCCTAACAACCAATATTCAGCATCCGCTAGATTAGCTTTAGCAAAGGCACGCACCGCCAGGTGATAACCTTTCCAGTGCAACAACCTGCCCATACTGATAAATCTTACTGTGGAAGCCTCAGGCATGGGACATTGTTCTAGACGAGCTAGCTCCGGTTTAGATAAGCCTATTTGAGATAATACCTGCACATTGTTTGCTCCGAGCTTTGACAAACGTTGGGCAGTTTCCGCCGTTGTTGCCAGTGCTACTATACTTCGCCGAGCCGTAATCCGAGTAAACGGATCTCTTTCACCCAATCGTTGAGCCAAGTCTCGCAGCGTTTCGTAGACCTTTCCCCGTAAACTAAAATCAGCCCAAAACGGTTTAGGCGCCTGTTCCCCACCACCAACAGGTCCCCAAATAAAGGGAACAGGTAATAGTGACAGGAAGCTGGGCGACCAAAACTTGACATAAGTAACATGATGCACCACATCAAAACCAATTTGTTCATGCAACGGACGCGCTATGAAATAGGCTTGTATCTGCCAAAGGTAATAGTGCAGTTGAACAGCCCCTTGCTTATTTCTCCAATCTTCTGTCCAATTGAAGGGATCGAAGTAGATAAAGTGCAATTTAGGGACAGGGTGACGAATAAGTTCTGCCTCAATAGTCGAGCGGAAAATCGTTCGGGTTAGTACCCAAGTCTCGTGATACTTAGCGAGTGCCAGCGCTGTATTCCAGCCGACTCCTTCTTCGGAGCCACAACCGGGTTCACAGGTATAGGCAGATACTAGAATTTTCATCAGCGGAGTACCTCTTGGTCAAGACTAAGGGCGTTCCTCATCTGAGTCCCCAAGGACGCGATCACATATCCTTTTTGTATGCAAGAAGGAAACAACTGCCTAAATAAAATTCACCTGAACCACCAAATCATTATAATCACGATCGCCTCCACCCAGTTGATCCTCAAACCCAAAGGTATTATCCCCCAGCAAGCGGACATGATCTACCCCATCCGGGTTAGCCCCTATAAAGGCAAAATAAGCCATCACGTCTTCACCACTCTGATTAAGGGGATTCTCTGTCAAAAACTCCTCTACTGTACCATCGGCGATAATAAACGGAGCAACTAACGTCCCAGCCGGGAGTCCCACGTTTGTGTCCAACCGCTGACTAACCGCCGCCTCAGCATAACCGGAGTCACCCGGTAGCAAACCCCCAATGCGACCATCCGAGTCATCAATGACATAAAATCCAAAGTCATTGTCATACTCCGCGTCACTATTGACACCAAACACAGCCGGAATCATACCCGTTAGCTGATCCCGTAAGTCAATAATTTCCCCTTCTTGTCCTCCTTGTAACTGGGTTCCGAATCCTGGCTCAGTCTCCGTGATTTGAACGGAGAAAACTAGGTCATTAAAGTCCCCATCGTATCCATCTTCCCACGCCAGGTTATAGTAGTTATCACCCAGTTCTGATACCTGTACAGGGTCAAACTGATCCCCATTGGCAGAAGTCAAGCCAAAAGATATATTATCAGGAGTTCCTCCCGCCGCCAACTCAGCCCGTACCATATCCGTGGTACTATCGTTGACCAGGTAAAACCCAAATTCCTGACCCCCATCTATGCCAAATTGACGGGTGAAGCTCAAATCCGGAAACTGATTCCCAGGAAGTACTGAGAAAACAACTTGGGATTGGCTGAGTGCGGCTTCCAGATACCCAGTTTCCCCAGGAGCAATACCGTTAATATAACCTGACTGATCATCTACCCAAAAAATGCCAACTTCATTAACCGAATCCGTGTCACGTCCAGTTAAATCAAATTGAAGTTGAACCGCATCCGAGTCTCCTTCCACGAAGAAAACATCCTCGGATGTGTGACTCAGTGTGGGTTCTTGGATAGGTGGAGGGCTAGGTACAGGGGGGGTTATACTATCGGTGGTTACCTGGGCGAACGTAGCAGCAGAATCACCAACATCGTTAATTGCCCGAATGCGATAGTAATATTGCGTGTTCGAGGTTAAATCAGTATCCCGATAACCGGTAACATCAGCCGCCGTGGTTGCTACTACTGTCCAATTTTCTTGGTCGCGCGATCGCTCAATCTTAAATCCTGTTTCATTATTACTATTATCCGCCCACGCCAGTTCAATTTCCTTAGCAGAAACGGCCGCCAGCATTAAATCACTCGGAGCCGTTGGTCTAGTCTCTCTAGAAGGGCTAATCACCGCTCCTGCTGTCACTAATGGATTACTAGGTCTGGGGGCTATTTGCACCGCTCCCCCAATATAGGTAAACATTCCCAGTTGAGGGTCAATCAGAGTAACACCTTCTGTTACTTTCCTATCTTCAGGATTGGGTTCTAAGGATTGGACGTTTCCTCCACCGTCTTTGAGTACTGTACCTGTATGGTGATTGATATTCCAACCATTGCCGCCATTGTAGGCAAAGTTATCAGCAAATAGAGTGTTTTTGAGTGTGGTATTTTCTCCACCGCCAAATAATCCTCCTGCCATAAACCCAGCGTAATTATTGGCAATTGTGGTGTTGCTGATTGTTTTGGGTTTAGATGCACTCGGTAGCACGAGGGCACCACCTAAACCTTCCTTCCCATCTACTGATTCAGCTCGGTTATCGTAAAATAAACTGTTGTCAATAGTAACAGGCGCATTCTCACCGATCCATGCTCCCCCACCTTGATCAAATGCTCGATTATTAGCAAATGTAGTATTCTTGACGATTAACTCACCCACGCCATGGCGAAGTCCACCCCCGATGGAATCGCCCTTGGCATCATCAATCACCTGATTATTGATGATTGTACTATCCTCTATTCTTACTGTGTCGCCCTCATAAACATAGACAAACAACCCTCCTCCTTGTCCGGCTCCTTTATTGCCCTCAAATCGACTGTTACGAATTTCTATCGTGCCTTGAGTGCTGTTATCATTGGTCGGCGAAGCCCCATCAGTATAAATTGCACCACCGTAACCGAGTTGTACTGAACCACCGGCTGTCGAGTCATTCTGGATAAAGGTTGAGTTTTCAACAATCAGACCCCCTAAAACGATATTAATCGCTCCACCGTTAATTCCGGTGTTCTTGATAAACTCACTATCCCGGACAATCGTGGTGCTTTCACTAGCAACCGCGATCGCACCAGCGCCACGGTCACTTTTACCAGATTCCTTATTCCCTGATGAACTATTCCCTTCAAATTCACTACTGATGATCGTATTGGTACTGCGCCAACCCGCATAAATTGCACCACCGCCCACACCATTAGCATAATTATTCTTAAATTCACTATTTTCTACGGTGAGTGTGGTGTAACTATCTGTACGAATTGCTGATCCAGCTCCATCTTCACCGACTTGATTCGTTTTACCATTAACCAGAATCAAATTTCGTAGGGTAAACTCGGTGGAGTTATAGCCCGCGTCTCGCCTAATATCAAATATCCGGTGGGCATTATTACCACTAATTGTGATACCTTGATCATTGCCCCCATCAATTGTCAAGTCTTTATCAACGACTAGTTGACCACTGGTGAGGGTAATGGTGTGGTTCGCTAAACTAGAGTCAAATTGAATCGTATCCCCTGCCTCAGCTTGCGCGATCGCAGCTCTCAGAGAACCCACTCCATTGTCAGCCGTGCTTGTAACTGTAGTAATAGTCATAATTTCTATAGCATGCACCCGTTTTTTGCCAGATCAAATCTATCCCTCGCCCAGAACGTAAAACTCAACGTCTATCTAGGTCAGGGGATTTTATACAGGGCGTCACCGTGTTAATACATCATCAAACTCGGATTAAAACTCATAATCCATGAACAATGATGCGAACTAAACAGTGTCACCGAGTTGGCTTAGATCATCTTTCAAGTCGAGGGACTTGTTAAAAATTTAATCGCTAGACTGAACCCTATAAGTATATTTTTCTCTGTCTGTAGTAAAACTACTGAATTTAATCAACTACTGTCTACCCAAAAATAGACTCTTCACAGACTCTTCATCAACAGCCTGTCGTATCTTCATGAAAACTTCACAGTAATTTGACCAACCCTTCTGAGATCTGCCATCTGCCTCGTTCTCATCCAAAAGGGGGAAGTTATAGCAGTAGACACATCGATTAGGACAAACGAACTATTATTGTAGAGGTAGAGACGCGCCATGGCACGTCTCTACCAAATGATGCGTCCTAACCGCTCTTTACAAAACTTTGTAAAGAGTCTTTACATAAAGACTCGCAATTGGTTGATTTACATTTCGATCTATGTACAACTATTGACATGACTGAGCAATTAAAAGTAAATTGCTTCCCATAAAGGATTTTAGTCTCCAACCCAAAATAGTTTCACACCTAACTCCCCAGGCTTAGCGAGGAGCGAGATGAGGACAAACTAAAAAGCCGTTGACCGTGCGTCTGGCTCACTCCAGGTCTACAGAAACAAGGTTTTGGGACTTCGGGCGATAAAAATGCGAAACCCTGCTTGGGCAACTATGAGGAAATAGAGAGGAAATAGAAATGAATACTCAAACCTTACCAGTGTCTCCCAGTCAAACCCCAATCATCGGGATTGGTGTTCATCGGACAAGCTATGAGGAATGTACCGATCTGATTATTCAAAACGCCAAACAGCATCAATCGTGTACAGTAGCGGCAACGGATGTGCATAGTATGATGCGCGGTTATCTTGACCCCCAAGGTCATGGCTATCGCCTGAATCATTTTACGGTAGTCACCCCAGATGGTCAACCTGTACGCTGGGCGCTGAATCTGTTTCGCCAATCGGGAGAAAAATATCTGCGCGATCGCGTCCGGGGACCTGAACTTATGTTAAGGGTGTGCGAACGAGCAGCGGCTGAAGGCGTGAGTATTTTTCTCTATGGTTCAACCGATTCGACGTTAGAGCAACTGAAAATCAAGCTGACTGAAAAATTCCCGAATTTGAAAATCGCTGGTGCAATCTCTCCACCGTTTCGAGCAATAACTCCACAGGAAGATGCTGAGTACGTCCAAGCCATTCGCCAGTCAGGAGCGGGTATCGTTTTTGTCGGACTAGGATGTCCAAAACAGGAAGAGTGGGCGTTTACCCATCGTCATCGCTTGGATTGTCCGATACTTTGTGTCGGTGCGGCGTTTGATATGCACGCAGGTCAAGTTGACGAAGCCCCAATCTTAATGCAAACGTTCGGTTTAGAATGGCTCTATCGATTTATGCAAGAACCTGTTCGTCTCTGGAAGCGCTATCTATTAATCAATCCACTTTATCTGGTGCTGGTCGCTTTGCAGCTTTTCAAAGTCTTGCCCCGCAAAAAAAAGCATAATCGAATCGACTATCAAACCTCTAATATTATATGAAAAGACCATAAAGTGGGAGATTATCATTGGAGTCGCTTATATGACTTGTCCGCTGCAATAAGCTGTCATGCATTTAAATTGGGTATTAGTAGCGAGCAAGATGCAAAGCCTGCGGCATGGCTTCGCTTAACGCACTACAAGGCTTTCCCAATCATTGACATTAAGGTTTCCACGAGTAATGTTTGGACACAACGTAACCGCCAAATACTGAGCGCTTATTTGATCAGTTAAGTGTAAAAAGTAATAAAGTGAAGAGTCAATTGTAGGGGCGGGTTTAGCCGTTTAATGGTGATACACACCGATAATCTATCAACAGAACCCGCCCGGATAAATAATAAAATTGGACTCTAGACTAATATAGCCTTATACTAATTTGCAGTCTAAGGTAGAATCTGTCATGCTGAGCAAAACCCTTCACGACCTTCGAGGGCAGGCTCCGTGAAACGGAGTGACGCTCATCTGTCCAGATTCTTCGCTTCGCTCGTCCTAGACATGATAGAACGCAACTTGGTATTACTAAGGCAGGTTAGGACATTTTCTACTGTTCCCCGTTCCCCGTTCCCTGTTGGGATTAACTGATGTCCTAACGTATCCTCGTATTGCTATATCACAGATAGCGGTGGTTTGACCAAAATTTTTGATTGAATCCTTTAGATGTGATTTCGTTGGGAATTGATTCTAAACTTCACTAATAAAATAATGAATTACAATATTGGTGAATTCCTATAATAACTGTACTGGTATTCCCAGGAATACAGCAAAAATACGATAATAGAGAAAGGAGTAAATTTGGTGAAGCCAGGATTGATAAATAAATTTTCGGTCGTTCGTTCGGTTCTCAGTCGCCTACGGATGATTGGGGTTGTCCTGCTGGTGTCATTCCTCCTATCTGGCTGTGTTAAATATGATGTTTTAGTTAACGTCAAGGATGAAAACCACGGCGCGATAGTGCAGCAAATCCGCTTGGGAGAACAACTGAGAAGTTTTAGTAATGCTCAAGCGACTGAATGGCTGAAAAGTATTGAACGACGTGCTAAGGAACTCCACGGAAAAACGACGCGCCGTTCTCAGCAAACACTTGTCGTCACAATTCCATTTAGTAATGGGCAGGAATTGACCACCAAGTTTAACCAATTTTTCAACCCAGTCAACCCCACTTCTAGAAGTGCTAAGGATAGGGGAAGCGTTGATTTACCGAGTCTTGACTCGACATTAAGTCTGGAGCAACGTAGCTTTTTTGTGGTGCAACAGAATCAGTTAAACTATGAACTGGATTTGCGATCGCTAGCTGTGCTTTCGGCAAAGGGTAGTGTAATCGTTAGTCCGGGTTCGCTGTTGGATTTGCAGTTTAGTTTACAGACGCCTTGGGGGGCAAAGATTATTGATTTAGGGGATAATACGATCGCGCCCAAGATTTATGAGGATGGACATCAGCTTGTGTGGACTCTGATTCCGGGTCAACTTAACCGCCTAGCTGTGGTTTATTGGGTTCCTAGTCCTCTGGGAATTGGAACGATTGTAATTGTACTGTTGGTATTGGGCGGTTTTTGGGTTAAGTATAAGTCATTTCCCGGAACATCAACAGTTTGACACTCCCCCAACTCTTTTGAAGGGCGGGTTTAGTCAAGTTATCAGTTTGGTGCAAAATGTTATCTGTAAAACCCGCCCCTACACCCCCCGATCTCAGCGCTCTTCACCTTAATTTGACACCAATGGGCATTGCCGTACCCCTACTTTCACCAATACGTTGCCCAGCTTAGACAACTATTGTCAGCAAACACAATAATAAGGCTTCTGTCCATTCCACCACCGCCCCATAAGTATCTCCGGTATGTCCTCCCAACTGGCGGTAAAACCAGAAGCCGGTCAAAAGCGCGATCGCACATCCTCCTCCGGCGCTAATTATCGCTAGCGCCAGACTACCTCTATTCACGATTAGGGGTAATCCACATACCCCTAGGAGTAAAAATGCCCCCCACAGACTATCAATCGGCACCCGAATCCCTTGTTGATGAAATGCGCCTTTTCCTGTGGGTTTGAGGTACGGATAAATCGAAATCGCCACCACTTGTCCCCAGCGCCCCCATCCGGCTACAGTAATTAATGCCAACCAGCGATGAGTCTCAATATCCGTAAGCGCCGCCATTTTTAGTAAAATTAGCGCGATCGCCGCCATCGCCCCAAACGCCCCGGTAACGCTATCTGCCATCACCTCCAGCCGTCGCTGAGGATCTTGTACACCTAAGCCATCTGCCGTATCCATCACGCCATCTAGATGTAATCCTCCGGTGAGTGCTACCCAACTCACCACGATAATCGCACTTCGGGTCAAGTGGGGCATACCCCAGTGTTGCAACAGAGCGTCTAGCATGGCTAATAGAATACCAATAAATAGTCCAACGACAGGTGCCCAACGGGCAATGCGCTCAAAGTCTAACCCCCAACTCATGGGAATGGGGATACAGGTATAAAAGGTAATAGCACCCAACCAAGACTGCCAGGACTTTTGCACCGCTTGCCACATCGATTGCACTTTAAACCCCTTCATGGAGAATAATCTAATCTAGAGGGACACAGGTGCAGGTAAGCCCGGAAGCACGGGGATACAGGTGTCACAGAGATATTGAGTGGCTCAGGATTTGGGTTCATAGTTCACTACACAGAAATTTACGTATATTGTCCGATGAATAGCGGGTAAATATTGGGATAGTATGGTTTAGTAACCCTACTGTAATACCCGTAACACTCAAGTATTTCAGATAATAATCCACCGGCACGAGCCCGTGGATGAATTTCTGATTCTTGATTGCCACAGCTTCTGACTTGCCTTTAGCTGGGCAGTCGCTAAAATCGAAGCATTAGGTTTTTCAGTCGGGTTTTACACGAATGCCAATACTCTTTGCAAGGCAATATCAGCCCCTTATGCATCATAGGCTTTACCCATGAGTTATCATCAACCTCCACGCCGACTTCCCGCCCCTTGTATCATTGATACGGGCATTATTATCAATAAGCAAGACATGGGACGCCTACTCACTGATTTGGGTCGCGTCCGCTATATTCACACCATCGATAGCAACAAGCAAAGTGAGGGGGAAGGATATGTGCTGGAAGTCTTTGCCGATTCCCGCCGTTCTACCCTGATTGCGAATCAAGCTATCTACATCAATGTCGAGAGTTTTGATTACTTGCAACTGCATCAGACGCCAGAAAAGCAGGCTTATTTTGATTTAGTCCAGGATAACCGTCGGCTAAGGCTGATTCCCCTATCCAACCCTTTACATGAGCAATCGGTGGAAACCCTCAACGCCGAAGCCCTAGAAGCCATGGTCACCCAGGTACTCAATGCCCGGTGGGATGTACAAATTGATGATGAGGGGGAATGTCCGTTCTAAACCGCAAATAAAAGAGATGATCAGCCACAATAATCAAAGCATGATCACGAACCCTTAACCCCATTGGCTCAAAAACACAATTCATTTTCCTTTCAATGTCAGGCATGGTGCAGCCAAACCAAGGCACGCGCCGGATTACTGCACAGCCCCCATGGTCTGATTGAAACGCCCCGGTTTATGCCCGTGGGTACTTTGGCAACGGTCAAAACTCTAACTCCTGCCCAGTTAGAAGCAGCACAAGCACAAATTATTCTCGCCAATACCTATCATCTGCACTTACAACCCGGAGAAGCGATTGTCCAGCAAGCGGGAGGATTGCATCACTTCATGGGTTGGCAGCGCCCAATTTTGACGGATTCGGGCGGCTTTCAAGTTTTTAGCTTAAGTAAATTACGACAAATTAGCGAAGAGGGTGTGGTTTTTCGTTCGCCTCGGGATGGACGGTTAATTAATCTCACCCCAGAACGGTCTATTGCCATCCAAAATGCGCTAGGGGCGGACATTATTATGGCATTTGATGAATGTCCGCCGTATCCAGCGAGTCGTTCACAGATTGAGGCGTCACTGGAGAGAACCGATCGCTGGCTGAAGCGCTGTATCAATGCTCACACTCGTGCGGATCAGCAAGCTTTATTTGGTATTGTTCAGGGCGGTGTGTATCTGGATTTGCGTCGTCAGGCGGCTGAGTCGTTGGTGTCTTTGGATTTACCGGGGTATGCCATTGGTGGGGTGAGTGTGGGGGAACCGGTGGACTTGATCCATGACATCGTGGCGGCGACGGCACCGTATTTACCCGTTGATAAGCCACGGTATTTGATGGGGGTGGGGACATATCGAGAAATGGCACGCGCGATCGCATCAGGTGTGGATTTATTTGATTGTGTGATTCCCACGCGCTTAGGGCGTCATGGGGCGGCGTTGGTTCAGGGGGAACGCTGGAATTTGAAAAATGCTCGGTTTCGTGAGGATTTTACGGCGTTGGATTCGACTTGTCCCTGTTATTGCTGTCAGAACTTTAGCCGCGCCTACCTGAGTCATCTGGTGCGATCGCGGGAAGTTTTGGGCTTTATGTTAATCTCCCTGCATAATGTGACAGAGTTGATTCGCTTTACCCAAAGTATTCGAGAGGCAATTATACGGGATACCTTTACCACAGATTTTGCCCGATGGCTAGTGCAGCGGGCATGAAAATACTTGAGCAGCTTCGTAGATACGATGAAGCTGGGGAAGCTGGGGAAGCTGGGGAAGCTGGGGAAGCTGGGGAAGCTGGGGAAGCTGGGGGAGGAGGCGAAACGACGGGCGGCGCAGCGTTTGGGGTTTTAGTTGTAGAACTAGAATAGGAAGATCATTAACACGATATAGGGTAAAGTCAATGAATGTGTCTTTAACTCCAGAACTTGAGCAGTTTCTTCAACGCCAAGTAGAGGGCGGGAAATACAAATCACCGGAGGAGGTTATCCTGGCTGCACTTAGGGCGTTTGCTGAACGGGAACGTATCTATAAGGGGCGCTTTGAGGAATTGAGGGGGGAAATTATGGTTGGAGTTGAAGCGTCGAAACGGGGAGAGGTGGTTGATGGTGAGACGGTTTTTAGCCAACTCGAACAGAAGCTGCTTTTACGTCGTTCTCAAGAGGGTGAATGAGTAATATTTGCCAATTTACTGTTCCAGCTAGTCGAGATATTGAAAGTATTATCGACTATGTTGCTGATAAGAGTAGTTTGGGTGCAGCGGAGCGTTTACTTAAGAAGATTAATCAAAAGTGTCGGACGTTGGCTAGTTTTCCGAACATGGGGCGGAGGCGGGATGAGCTTTTACCTTCGTTGCGAAGCTTTCCTGTTGAGGATTATTTAATTTTTTATCAACCAATTGAGAATGGGATTATTGTATAAAAACGTAACCTGTAAGAAATCTGGCGTCATGAAATCCTTAAGCAAATTATACTAAATCCCTATCAGGATTGATGGTTTTTCTCAATCATACATCAACCCTAAGACATAAATTTGGTGAAGTTTGGAGTTTGTAGTAAGGGCTTTAGCCTGTTATAAGTAGTGGCGTAGTACATAAGCTGTCATGCAATTAAATTGGGTATTAGTAGCGAGCAAGATGCTTAGTAGCGAGCAAGATGCTTAGTAGCGAGCAAGATGCTTAGTAGCGAGCAAGATGCTTAGTAGCGAGCAAGATGCTTAGTAGCGAGCAAGATGCTTAGTAGCGAGCAAGATGCTTA
>NZ_JAVJQP010000179.1:0-38849 GCF_040218875.1 Coleofasciculus sp. D1-CHI-01 | reverse complement strand
GAAACTGCATAAAGTGCTTTCGTTTTGACACATATATGCTGGATATCCTGGCATTTGTCGAGGATGCGATCGCCTTCGACACTAAGCTGTTCGGCATTTAAACCTTAATGTCAATAATGGCTCTCATCCTTGTAGTGCGAGCATCTTGCTCGCTACTAGCATCTTGCTCGCTACTAGCATCTTGCTCGCTACTAGCATCTTGCTCGCTACTAGCATCTTGCTCGCTACTAGCATCTTGCTCGCTACTAGCATCTTGCTCGCTACTAATACCCAATTTAAATGCATGACAGCTTAGCGAAGCGAAGGATCACCTTCAGGTTTTTGACATTCACTTTTTATCCTCATCCCCTAATGCTTTGATCAACTTTCTAGCAATCAGCGTCCCCACAACAGCCCCCGCCACCACTTTTGCGGTTTTTCCAGTTACCTTGGGTTCTAAATAGTCCTGATAAACGTCCTCTGTGAACCATTTCGCCGTCAACTTTAAATCTCGTAGGGGTGTGGGCAAGATATTCATATAAGTGCCTTGGCGAATTAAGTGTCCAAGTTCGCCATCCACCTCAACCTGATTCGAGATGTTAGCTGCTGCATCTTCTAACCCTAGTTTCATCAGCGTGCCTCTGATGCTAACGTCAGCAGGCTTGGGTTCTCTACCTTTGGCTAGGGCTTGGAGATTAGACGCGATCGCGTCTCCCTGTTGATGCGCTACCTGTGCTGTCGGCGGCAGGGAATTGCCCTCCACAGCCGCGCAATCACCGCCAGCGAAAACGTCGGGAAACTCTAACAGTTGCAGGGTTGGTTTAACCAAGGGGCGACCTTTGCGATCGCGCTTTTCCTCAGCAATGGGTAAGTCCTTAATTAAAGGATGGGTTGAAGTCCCTGCTGTCCACACAATTGTTGCAGCGGGTAACGTTTCCACCTTATCCCCCTGTTCATAGTCCAAGGAATCCGGACGAATAGCCGTCGCTTGTGCCTCGTTAAGCAATTCCACCTTGACAGCACGGTGTTGCAACTCCTCGCGTGCTGTGTCCCGCAGGGGATCATTAATGTCGCCTTTGAGAATTTCGGCTCCGCGATTGAGCAGTACCACCCGGATTTCGTGGGGCTGACCCCCCATTGCCTCGTACCAAGGTGGCAGCAAATCGGCTAAAGTTGCGGCTAATTCGACTCCCGTAGGACCACCCCCAATAATGGCAACGGTTAACAGTCGGCGGCGTTCTTCCATGTCTTGGGTTTGCATCGCTTGGATCAGGCATTCCCGCAAACGCTGATCCAGCGCGATCGCGTCTTTTCCTTCCCGAAACGGCAAGGCATTCTCCTTTGCCCCTTCAACGCCAAAATAGCCCGTGACGCTACCTAAAGCTAAAACCAAATTACTGTAAGGGCAAGACGTCCCTGAGGCTAACGTAACCTGATGCTGGTGCAGGTCAATGGTTTGCACCTCGTCTTGCACGAAGGTCACGCCGCTACTGTCAAGTAAATCTTGGAAACGAGGCATGACCTCTGGCTCCTCCATTTGACCACTGAAATACTCATAGAGAAGGGGTTTAAAGCGAAAACGTTCTTCGCGATCGATCAGGATAACTGAGCGCGGATAATTGGAACGGCTTAAATGTATGGCAGTAAACAGTCCGGTAAACCCACCACCAAGAATTACCGTTTGCTGAATTAAGTCATTCATGACTACTGTTAAAACCTCCTATTAAAACTAGATCGGGACAGAGAGGAAAGAGAAGGAGAATGGAACTTAGAGCGTATCCAGTAACCCAGATGTTTGATAATGTCTAGCAATGTGTTTTGATTCTACGCCGCTACCCTTAATCAACTGTCCAGAGGGTATCCATATCCCTCAGATAGTAAAGGGTAAAGCAAGCCGCCAGCATGGGCCAAGCAGCGAAAAACAGCAGGTTGTCAAAGGGAGCCAAATATTTGGGAAAGGACGAGAAAGTAGAAACAGCATGAAAAAACAGCACCAGCAAATAAGTCCACCGCTTTTTGAAACCCGTGACAAATCCCAGAATGATCATAAGCTGAATAGCGCCAATGACGTAAAACATCTGATTACTCAGCCCACTAATCAAATAGAAATTCTGGTAAACTGCTGCTGCATGGTCAGGGTTGACAAATTTATCTAACGTCCACATTAGCATGACCAGAAACACGCTTAGTCGCAGCGATAGCAATGCGACAGAGATTCGGCGATCGCTACTCATAATGTTTTCTTTAATTTCTTGTTGTAAGTACCGAGACATCAATTGTTTCCGCTGTACTAATAAATGTTAACACCCCTCAAGTATTACTTTTCCCTGTCCATTGTTTATTCCTCATCTAAACCGTTAATTTTAATGAAACTCCAACGACTTACATCCAATAGTAAAATTAGCAATTTCTGGTTTCATCGGGTTAGACTTCTTCCTGTACAACAGTTTCATCTAAAGATTTCTTGGCAAGATGAGTTAGGTAGACTGTTACCGCAATTGTCGCAATTAAGCCAATTATCCGAATCACCCATTTTGCAATTTGAGATTCCGTTGTAGTGGGTTGATTAGACATATTGACTGTGGCTAAATCGCTAGCCAGGGAACCGATGTAAACATACACCACGGTGGCTGGAATCATCCCAATGGAACCCAGAATATAGTCTTTGATAGAAACTTGGGTAACGCCAAAGACGTAATTGAGGAGGTTGAACGGAAAGATAGGAGAAAGACGAGTTAGCAGGACAATTTTCCATCCTTCTGTCTTCACGGCTTGATTAATCGCTTTGAATTTGTCATTGCTCTCAATCTGTTTACAAACCCAATCCCGCGAGAGATAGCGTCCAATCAGGAAAGCAAAAATGGCTCCAAACATTGCCGCGATCGTGACATAAATTGAACCCCAAAATAAGCCAAATAAGTAACCTCCTTTTAATGTCAAGAGGGAACCCGGAATAAATAGTACTGTTGCTAGGTTGTAGATAATTATATACACAATGGGGGCTAAGACACCAAGACTTTCAACCCAATGTAAGGCGGTTTGCAAAAGTTCCCGAATGTCAAAATTTTGATTGGCAATAATTAGAAGCACCACTAAACCCCCGATTAGTACCAGTTTTAGTTTGGAATTCAAGCTGTATTTATTTAGTTGAGCCATTAAATTTTCCTCAATTTACCCCTTCTACAATCTGCTCTCTGACCTCTGCCTTGTCCCTATCCAAACAGGGGTATTTAATCCGAATTATAGCAGTAGACACATCGATTAGGACAAACGAACTGTTGTTCCAGACGTTGCATGCAACGTCTCTACCAAATGATGCGTCCTAACCGCTATAGCGATTGCTCTAAGTATTATTTGTTTTATAAAAATCATTAACGGCGATAACGTTCTCGCTCAATTTGCAACCGCTGTCGGACTAACTTGTAGACTTCCTGTGCCAACATCCGCAAATTGGATTCACTGACGAGTTCCAGTTCGGTGGATTGGGAGGATGGAACAACTGTTAATGAAGGTTGAACCGTTACTCTAGGAGTTTGATAGGTTTCAGAAACTGTTTTTGCTTCCGCTTCGATTGAATCCGCCACATCACCGGATGTTTTTATTGGATTAGTATAAATAGGACGAAATCCTTCTGGGGTAAACATGAACCCTTCTATATCTTCATCATCGCTATCCTGACTAGAAACAGAACTATCCTCACCAATTAATTCAGCTAAACTTGACCAAGCGGTTGGTGTAGTCTGACTAGCGGATTTATTCTCTAGATGCAAATCAGAATTACTCTTGTTAGAAAAGGTTGAGTTTAATGGTGAGAAACTTGAATCAGGTAAACGATTCTGATTATTCTCGGAACCGTGTAATGAAAATGCAGCTAATTCTTGTTCGGCTGAAGTTTCAGGAGTCAGATTTAACACCTGCAAGGATTGAATTGAAGATTTCCCTAAACCTTGAAATTGACCTAAGTAAATTATTGTGTTTAAGTCTTGCCAATTCAAAGGAAGTTGTGGAAAAGATTTGGCTTGATTAACCTTTGGGTAAAATGCCGATATTTCGTTGTTGTCCTCACCAGAAACCCGGTTTCTGGGAATACTTGACCGTTGGGTGTCGTTCCTTGATCCAACGCCAACGCCATCGTTAGCTTGAGCATTTTCTGCCAACCTGACAGATTCCTTTTCCTCTGTTTGAGAGATAGCCGCTAATACAGTTCTACCCGTGGAAGAAAGTATGTCTAAGTTATGAACATTTGAGTTAGCTAATAGCCCTAGAGTGGGCAATTTACCGGGCATTTGTCCAAGAGGTTTAGCCGACAGTAATGGCTTTTTTATCCCCAGTGATAGTTCTGAAAATTTCATCAATTCTTTTAAGGTTAAAATTTAGTCAGAGCAAGTTTGAGGTACAATTATCACGAACATTCCTAAATTGAATGGCACTAAAATAAGCATTTCATTTAGGGAGTGCCAAAACCCTTGATATACCGTAGGGTGGGCATTGCCCACCAGCCTTAAGTCAGGGACATTCTTCCTAAACCTGTCCTTCAAAACGTGCCATGGCACGTCTCTAAGTAGGTTGGTGGAAATACCAAACTTTTGTCAATATTCCTCAAACCCTTACAAATGACAAATGACAAATGACAAATGACGATCCCTACCGTTAACTTTACTTTTTCCCACCGACTGACCTAGTTAGTTACTAGGGAAATAGCCAGTGTTAGCACGTTGCAGATTGGTACTAGCACCACCCCCACCTTGCTCGGCGACAACTTTTAAGCCCTCATAGGCGAGGGTTAATTCCTCAATCGCTACGGTGCTAGAACTCGCTTGTAAGGCTGGCGTTTTCCAACCGACTGGAATCGCACCGATTAATGTCCAACATTGCATGGTTTCTCCGGCTTGATTAAAGACCAGAATGTTGACATTACGCCGCTCTTTTTTACCAGGATTGAGCGTCTTGTTGATCCAATCCCAAAACACTAAATCTTCGGTAATCCCCCGCTTGAGGGTAACATCATCAAATTTGGCTTGCTTGAGAAAGATGCGTTGCTGTTCGTTTACTCCTCCCTCAAAATAGACTTCTTTATCAATCTGAACCCCTAAACCAGAACACTCGCTAAATGAAGCCGTAATCTGACTTTCGATTTCGATGTAAAATCGATTAGCGGTGACGTAGTTAAGTTCGTGGGTGATATTACCATTGTCAGCCATTTTATAGTAACCCTCTGTAGTTTTTATGGCGTTCGCGTTGCTTGCGTAAATCCTCTTGTATAAGCTGATACACTCGATCGCTGACTTTTCTCATTAGCAAAGGATCTTGGGATACCTTGGCAGCAAGTTTTAAGAGAATCGTTCGTTGTTCCTGGTTCATCGTTTATCGGTTTCTCATCCGTCTTCCCCGACTTTGTAATTGCGAGAGGTAACTCTCATCTTCTGGGTTAAATGCTTGTTTTTTAACCGTTGGCATTGTCCCGGACGAACCGTTCGTTGAATGATCAACCTCTTCAACCTCGTCCCGTTGATCCTCGACCCGGTTGAGCTGATGTCTTAATACTCTTGCTCGTTGCAGTACTTGTTGATATTGACCGAGTTCTGGAACCTCTTCCCAATTGAGGTCTACTTGATCCGTGACTGTATTATTATAAGTTTTAGGCTTGGTGATTTGGCGGCGACGTCTGAGCTGATCAGCTCTGATCTGAATTTCTTGAAAGCTATCAGTTTCTGTGATTTGGGCGACTTGCTCCTCTTTTTGAGTTTCGTCGATTTCAATGTTAATTCTCAGCAGTTTTTTAACGGTTTTAGCCACGACTTGACCGTAGCGGTCAATAATGACGACGCTAAAGGTAGTTAAGGCTAACCCGATGGCTGGCGGTACTAACGGTATCCATCCCGACTGCTGAACGAATAAAGTATAAGAAATACCATACAAAACACCACCCGCTACGACTGCAACCGGAATCAGAATCCAAGGACGGCGAATTTTCCAAGCTAGGGTTCCGCCAACAACAGACCAGAGAAAAATCCAGAGAATTTCAGTTCCTTGAGACCAATACCAAATTAAGGGGCGACCCTCTAAAACGGTACTCATGATTTGACTGACAACTTGAGCATGAAGGACTACCCCAGGCATTAACACTCGATCCTGAGCGGCTGCACTAAAGGGTGTAGCAAAATCATCATTGGCGGTGCTGGCGGTGTACCCGACCAAAACCACTCGGTCTTTGACGAGATTGGGAGCAATGTTGTCTTCCAAGACATCGGTCAGGGTTACTTGTTCAATGGCATTCTCACCTGACCAATTGATCATGATTTGGTAGTCAAACGCACCTGTGTAACTATAGTTACCTGATTGGTCTTCTAGAGGAAGGAATATCGTGGAATCCAACTTGATGAATTCCTCTGGGGTGGTTAATTCTTCTTCGATTCCCTCTTGTTCCAGATATGACGTAGCTAACCGAAACGGTAAAGAATAGAGGAGGCTATCCGGATCTTGACACAGATGGGGATTTTTGGGGAGGGGTTCCACAAACGGCGGAAATGAAACTAACGCCGTGCGGCGAATGACTTGATCTTGATCAAGCTGCATATCAGCAAAACCAACCCGTTCTGGGGGAGTTCCAGGGGCGGGTGGTGTTCCGGGTTCAGTCGCAGAACTCATGACGCAGGCGGCGACCATGTTATCGTTTTGCTCAATAACCTGAATTAAATCCTCACGACCTTCGCCAATCGGCACATCCCGTCCAATGTCAATCCCGATCGCACGAGGTTGATACTCTGCTAGTTTCTTGAGTAGCGTCGCTAATGTGGCATCCGTTATCGGAAACTGGTTATAGTTTCGGATATCCTTTTCGCTAATTCCCACGACTAACACGCGATCGCTTGGCACTGATTCTGGACGCGATCGCACGAGTTGGTCATAAGCGTCCAGTTCAGCTCCTTCTAATGCCCCCAACTGTCGCAGTCCCACAATCACCCCTGTAACCACCACACTCGTAAGAACGACTGTGCCGCCAAATGCCATGATTCCCTTACCTACGGGATGTTGGGTGAAAAATGAACGCATTTCAGACATCATCTTGGTATTGCCTCCTATTTCCCTGAGGGTTAATTCACTGACAACGCCTACTTTACGGCGGAGTTTTTTTGAATTCTGAACCTTGGATTCGGATAATCAAACTTAATATAAATTAACGTGAAGTTAAAACACTATAGCCACTTTCAAAGTTTCTCCAGATATTCATCACTTTTTTTAAAGAACTGTAATGATACTACGGTTTACAGACGAATCAGATAGAATATTAGTATATAATATAGTACCCAGGCAGTTTATTGCTGTCATTGGGCTTTAAATTGTACACTGAGCTAGCTGAGACGGTGAAGAGGCTGATTGCCCATCACCTTGGCTGAGTCGCTATAAATAAAAAAATGAGGTAACCTGGTTTAGCGTCACTTACACTTTACAGCTAGAACAGGAAACTTTGCCGAATAGAGAGGAGTCGGTCTGTAAATGAATACGCTAGATAAATACACAGACTTGGCTCTAGCTCTCTACTACCGCGTTAATTAAAATTGTATCCATTACTGCCACTGGCAAGGAGTAACATGAAAAAGCCCTCTATATATCTTAAAACGTTTTCCATGATGTTGTCTCTGGGATTAGTGATGAGTGCCAGTACCCTGGCGATCGCTGGTCTCAAACCGAGTTCACCCAATCAGGAAAATCAGAAGCCTTCAGAAACCTTAGTCGCGGGGAATAAAGGTCTACGCTTCCGACGGCGGAGAATGCGAGCCTCTCGACGCAGAACTGGAGGATTCTCGCGGGGAGTCTGCAAAATAGGGGATGAAGAAAAGCAGGTTAATGTAACAGCATTATTACCGCAACTTCAAAGTAAGGAGTTGCCAGAAGATACCCAAGAATCGTCCACCAATGCTCAGATTCCCGTTGAATTGACAGTCGAGGAAACTCCGACGTTCTTAGTTCATATCACTGAGACTGAGGCAGAGGAAGCAGTATTCACGCTGATAACTGAAGACGGGAGTGAGGTTGTTTATGAAACAACTGTTTCTCTGGACAATCAAACTCCCGGAATTGTCAGCATTAGCATCCCAGAGTCAGATCCGGCTAATCCAGATAATGAGTTGTTACAAGTGGATCAAACCTACAATTGGTTTGTAACCATTCCTTGCTCTCTGGCTGATTGGAGTCAAAATCCTACAGCAGAAGGCTGGGTGAAGCGAGTTGCCAAGGAAGAGTCTTTGCAGCAAGAGTTAGCCAAAACCCCAGACATTGATCACCCGAAAGTATTTGTGAATCATGGCATTTGGACAGAGGCAGTGAGTTCACTGGAGAAATTGCGAGAGCGTTATCCGAATAATCCTCAAGTTCAAGCGGATTGGAAAGATCTCTTAGAATCGGTGGGGTTAGAAAATCTCGTTGCAGAACGTCCTGTTGATAGTGCCGAGTCTGCTGAATCTGGGGTTGAAAATTAACACCCTCCAAACACTGATTCCTACAAGGATATGACATACACCTTAAAGGGAAAAGCTTATCCTTTTTTCCCGACCTAGAGACGTTCAGCCGGAACGTCTCTACATACATATACAGAATAGATTTGTCTCAAGTGCTGCCATTGGCAAAACGTAACATGAAAAAGCCCTCTATCTATCTGAAAACATTTTCCCTGCTGTTGTCTCTGGGATTGGTGATGAGTGCCAGTGCTATGGCGATCGCTGGTTTCAAACCAAATTCTTCCAGTCACAATCATCAGAAGCCTTCAGAAACCCTCTTCGCTGGAAATAAAGGTCTGCGATTTCGTAACCGAAACATTAGAGCGTCTCGGTGGAGAACCGCAGGATTTTCGCGAGGTTCGGGTATGTGTTACGGAGAGGAAGTCGAAGTCACACCGTTAGTACCAAAAGTTGCGGAAAAAAACACAATTCCAGTTGAAGTAACGGCATTACCGAATCCGACATTCTTGGTTTACGTGGGTGAGACTCAAGCCAAGGAAGCAGAATTTGCATTGCTGAGTCCAGACAAAGAGATTATTTATCACGAAATAGTTTCTCTAAACGAAACGCCAGGAATTGTCATGTTCACTCTGCCAGAGCCGATGACAGAGGAGGAGCTACTCAAGGAATCGGAAAAGTACCAGTGGGTATTTTCCCTCAGTTGTGAGCAGGGGGGTGATGCTTCTGGAAATTTGACGGTTGAAGGGTGGGTTGAGCGTGTTTCTCCAGAAACCGAACTTGCTCAAAAGTTAGCCAATGCATCAGAACGGGAAAAGCCAGCTATTTTTGCTGAATATGGCTTCTGGATGGATGCAGCAGGTATATTGGCTCAGTTACGTCAGGATTATACTAATGATCCTCAAGTTCAAGAGAATTGGCAATCTGCCTTGAACTTTGCCGGTTTAGATCAACTGATTGAAGAACCGTTGGTGAGTCATTCTGGGTCAACTGGTGAAACCAATGCTGAAAATTAAGTGGCTTGACTAAAGCTTGTGAGTGATAGGTTCCAGGGAAAAGGTTTAACCTTTTCCCTTTTTGATCGCTGACAGACGTTATATCAGCAACCTGTTTACACGCTCGCGGTTTCCCGCAAGGCGTCCAGCACGGTATCGTGAATCACACCATTGCTGACAATGACCCCCTGATTATCAGACAGTTTGGCACCGAGAGAAAAGTTAAGGGCTTTCCCGTACATATCGGTCACCCGTCCGCCAGCTTCCTCAACCACAATCGTTCCCGCCGCATGATCCCAAATCTTTTCCCGATAATCGGGTGATTTAGGTGATGGCAAACGCAGGTAAAGCGATGCACGACCCGACGCGACTGCGCCATACTTAGCTTGAGAATCCATCCGCAACGAAGGTGAGGTAATGCCTACGGCTTTGGCAACGGCATCCTGTCGGGAGTGATCCCCGTGACCGGATTCCACACTCTCCACAAAACGCATCGCTTCCTGACTATCAGCCTTTGTTACCTGAATCGGCTGAGGTTCTCCACCCGATATAGGAACCATGGTTGCACCCTGACCCCGTACCGCTACAAATAGGACACCCTTTTCTCCATCCGGTTGATATGGGGAAACAGGTAAAGCGGGACAAACTAGAACACCCAGTTTCACTTCACCCAGTTCCACCAGCGCTAAAGCCACAGCATATTGGTCTTGACGCAGAAACCCTTTTGTGCCATCGATGGGGTCTAATGTCCAATAGCGCCCCCCAATCTGACTATTACCGCGATCAATCCAGTCCAATACCTGATCCGGTGTCGCATCACCAACGACAGACTTGACGTAGTGACTCACCCGATTCAGTTGATCTGCCATTTCGGGTTGACGCAACTGGGACGCATCTTCTTCACCCACCACGAGGTCATCAGGAAACGCCATCGCTAACGCTCGACAGATAACCGCTTGGGAACCCAAATCCGCCACCGTGACTGGACTTTTATCGCTCTTTTCCATCGCTTCAGTCACCTGTTCTTGGCGAACTTGCTCACAGAGTTTGGCTGCTGTCAGCGCTGCCTCAATAGCTACCTGTTTTTCTTGCTCGTAAGACATGATAAATCTCTATTGCTCCATAATACTCTCAAAAAACTTGGCTAAGGACGGGAAGGGAAAACACCCAATTAAGCGGCTTTAACCCGTCCTTACCCCAAACCCCTATTTTTTATGCGGGTAACGAGGGCAATCGCCATCGTGGGGGCTTGCTTAAAAAACTCTTATTCCTGAGCCTTTCAACGTTGATACCCTGCTACTGGTCGAGAAGCCGCTTCCCGTATGACCTTGAGTACCGTTTGGTTGCACCCTTGGGCTAGGTTTAACTTTCCCGATGTCACCCCTGATCACGATCTGCCCTTTCCCTGTAGCCGGATTAATCTGTACAGTAGCAAATGGCTAGGAGCGATCGCTGTAATGTATTGCCGCTTCCATAATGACCTCTCGGTAGAGTGATCATCAAGGTTCTAGCCAAGATTTTAGGGGTGATGGGGGAGCGGGGGGGAGCGGGGGAAGCTGGGGGAGCTGGGGGAGCTTGTAGAGACGTTCCCCTGAAACATCTAGGAACTAATTCTGGTTCTGTTGGATATAGGATTTAAATACATCCACTAATTCAGAACGGCTGACAATCAGCGTGGGAAACGATCGCCCACCATAATCTTGACCGACTTTCAACGGGAAAATTGGGTCTGACTCCAACGACACCCAAACCGCACCCGCTGCTTTCACAATTACCCACGCCCCCGCAATATCCCAAATCTTGGGTGTTGCTTCCATCCCGCCGAGAACCGCTCCTGTGGCAACGGTGATGAAGTTATAACTGGCAACCCCTAACATGCGAATTTTACAGGGGAAGGGTTGCTGTAAGAGGGAGGTACTGCGAGAGCAAAGGTTGAAAAAGTGATTATTACTGAGTTCATCCGGACTACTGTGGATGGAAAACTCATTCATAAACGCGCCAGGGATGATATCGGCTAATCCCGATTCCCCCGCCCAAAAACCATGGAAGGATTGTCCAATGGGGGGGAAATGAACATATCCGAACACGGGTGTGCCGTGATACAGCAAGCCCAGAGAGATGCCCCAAATCGGGATACCTCGTGTAAAGTTAGTCGTACCATCTAAGGGATCGATAATCCAACACCACTCGGTATCCGGAAACCGATGTTCCCCTTCCTCACTGATGATTCCGTGGCTAGGAAACCGAGACGCGATCGCCCGACGAATCGTCTCATCCGCCCAATGATCTGCTTTGGTTACCAAACTCCCATCCGCTTTCTGCGACGCCTGACAGCAGCGAAAATCAGGCAGTAGTTGGCTACCAACATGGTTAGTAATCTCTTTGGCAAAGTCGAGTACAGACGCCCAAAATTCCTTCATCGTATTCGCGTGAGACTCCACCCTCAGCGAAGCAGGGTGGAGAGGAATAGCGGTCAAATCGACCCTTTCAATAAGGGGAGATTTGACAGTCCAGGTGAAGGCACGACGATTAATCCCGTGCTTCGCTGCAACAACTGGACTTTTTTGGCACTAAATTGCCCAAGTCGTTTCCAGTTAATACCGCTAACTGAAACTTGTTTCTCGGTGTCTCCAGAACACCAGCCGACGTAAGTTTTTCCAGCTTTTTCGGCTATAACTTTGTCGCCTTTCCTAAACCCATGGCGGGTAACTGTGCCGCCATACTTGCGCCGTTTACCCCCTTTGGATGGAACACACAGATGCAACTGTCTACGGCTAATTGGTGGTCTACGGATTATGGCAAATGGTGCTGAGGTAACTTCGACACTGCCTTGCCAGTCACCATGCTTGGCATTATCAGAGTGCCATTCCTGCCATCGGGTAAACTCAAACGCGGCTAAGGTTACACCATCAACGGCTTGTGTAGCTGGTGTCTGGTTCGATTTGTCTTTCTTGTCTTTGGCTAATCTTAACCATTGCCTAAGCTGACTGGTTCCGTTCCCGTCCCTTTGCCATCCTTGGTGAGTTATCACGGTCGCTAACTCAGACAACCACTTAAGCATTTGTTTCTGACCTACCATCACTGGGGAGAAACCAACGCCAGACCGAGCCGACTTGCGCCCACTGGTTTTATCTACGTCAGCCATGACCAACTCATAATGAATGGCACTAATCGGAAACAGTTTAAACAACTCTTTGACTATCCGCAATTCCAGTTGCTTATTAGCTCGGATTGACGGTGGCAGTTTACCCTTTTTACGATTGTCAAACCGAGCTTGACGATGGCAACGTTCAGAGTAGGGCAACTTCCGGTTAATTCGTTTCCCTCGTCTAGCTCGACGCATAATCCGTCGTAATTCCATCCGTTCTTTCACCGTCTTAAACGGTAGAACTAGGTGTCCCATCCAGAGGGTGAAATGACTTGACTGAACCCCGATCCCTGAGTAACCCTTACCAGGGTCTATCCCCATGGCTATGGGTTGCGCTTCCTCTCCTGTCTCAAAGGTCAACTGAATAGCAAAGCATTCTAAGTCATTATGTACCACTTTGGCTTTGCCATCCCTTAACCAACGTCTAGCGCGGCTAGGTTTGGTGGGCATTAACGGCTTACCTGATTTTGATAAAACTGGTACTCGTAACATGGTGATAAACCTCCGAGTAAAGTAATTAGTCCCTTCCCGCCATCTCAGCTAAGATGTCTTGTCCAACAACAACCCGACAAAAGGTTTTAGAGGTAATCCGGACTAGGGAAGTATCCGGAGGTCTGTGCCAAGCTGAGACTAAGAGCGGTATTCAACGGTTTAAATTGTCGTTTGTCCGGCAATCCCCACGCTCTACGCTAGTAGCGTGGGGTTGTTGAACCGGAGTTCCAGGACAGAAATTGTCACACCCCAAATTAGGTCAGGGCGGGCGCGAGTTACATCTGGGTCAACCCAAACCGATAATCGTCAAACCCGCCCCTACAATATTATCCGTCTAAATCGTTTTCCATAACCGTCGCGATCGCTTGCTTGGTATTATTCCGGAATTCTTGCACGTTCACTCGTCCCAAAAACCCAATCGCGACAATCATCCCCACGGCTTGCAAGGCAAACACCAAGCCATAAGCTAATACAGGTGCGGTAAACAAGGCTTCTCCAATGGACAACACCCAACCGCCGACAAAGGTAGCTATCCCCCGCGCGATCGCTTGGGCTAATCCCCACGCGCCAATAAAGGTTCCGGCGGTTTCCGCTGCTGTCAGATCCAGCATTAGACTTAATCCGCCTGTTGTGGTGATTCCCGCCGCTAAACCAAATAACAGCATCGCTAGCTTCAAAATCTCCCCCTGTTGGGTAAATCCGGATAGAATAATCAGGCAGAAGCTAATGGCTACGGACAGACACCCCAATTTTGTCGTATTCTGCTTACCGATACGAGGTACGACTAAAAACCCTGTGGTACTCACACCGATTAATGTGCCTAATCCCCAATAGGAATTGAGTCGAGTCGTTTCACTAATGGGCATGCCAAAGACATCAGCGCCATAAGGTTCCAACACGCCTTCCTGCATAAACAGGCTAATCGTCATTACCAGTAAAAAGGTGAAAAATAAACCCGTTTGGCGACTGGCGGTTAACACTTTCAGCGCCCTACCCAACGTAACTTTGTCTTCTCGCTCGACTAAACTCGAACGGGAAGCGTAGCGGGAGTATTTTTTCTCAATTCCCAGAGTCGCTAGGAGGGTTAATCCGATAACCACTAATGGAACGATGATAAACAGGCGGTTGAGGGGAGTCTGTAAGGTGGCTAGGGGTGAGGAGAGAACCTCTGCACCAACCGATGATGCTGTTTCTGCTGGATCAAGGCTTTTGAGCAAGATTCCCCCGGTAATCCCGCCAATAATAATACCCACCATCAGCATTGACCAGGTTGTGCCGATTAACTTGGAGCGATTGTCTTCATCCGAAACATCCACCAGCATGGCGGTAAATGGGGTAGAACTAGCACTCAGGGCTAAACCATAGAGGGTAAAAATTAATGCCAATACCCCTGTCCAGCCTACTATCTGAGTATTTAATGTCCAACCTCCCGCCGCTTGTACCGCTGCGCCCAGTTGCCACATCACCTGAACCGCAAAAAAAGCCGCGATCGCAAATCCAGCGGTGCCCAGCCAAACATAACCACTGCGGTGATATCCAAACAGGGGTTTAGCATCAGAAAGTTGACCAAACCAAATTCGAGCCGGAGCAACCAATTGATGCATGGCTAAAACTCCCGTAGCATAAGCGGGATTAATTCCAAGTTCACTAATCATCACCCGGTTGAGGATACCCAAGGTGAGAATCGCCATAATCCCTAACCCCATCTGGAATAAACCTAGGCGGAACATGGTCAAAATCTTGATTCTAGGCAGGGGTTTGTCTGGGGATGAGGGAGTGGATGAGGATTGAGTAAAATCACTGGTTTCCATAGACGTTCAGATGCGATCGCTTACTGCTGTTTTTTCTGGATGACCTTATCAAACTATACGTTTCCTGAGAGTCTTTGACACTCCCCCAGCTTCATCGTATCTACGAAGTAGAGACGTTGCATGCAACGTCTCTACAATGGTGCCGAACGTCCTAATCGATGTTGACGTGCTGGAGGAAGTTGAGTTGTTTGTTAGAACTGGTAGCCCAGAAGTCATCACGCTAATAAACCCTGAGTAATCTCCGGTAAAGATTGACCTGCGGCAGCCTCTAACACAGAGCGATCGCTCTCCCCTAACCTCCGGTCTAATCTGGCTAACCTTCCGGCTAAAGAAGTCAAACTATCCTCATCTCGTACCCCCACAGCTACACCTTGTAACAACTGCTTAAACGGGACATTACGCTTACGTTCTAAGGGTCGAGAATCCGTCTTATCAGAATCACAGACCCCCACCGCATCCACAATCACAAAATGGTCTTTGAACTGAGCATCTGGTGAAACTTCCTGGAAATCATTGGGGTTAATCGTTCGGGTTCCCCTTCCCTTCATCTGCTCAAAATAAGTCCTCGATTTCACATCTCGCATAAACAGCAGACATTCTAGGGGTTTAATATCCGTACCCGTGGAAACCATGTCAACTGTTACCGCAATACGCGGGTGATAAGAATTACGTAACTCTTGAATCAGCGTCTCTACCTTCTTCCCCGTCGTCCTATAAGTAATCTTCTGACAAAACTCATTCCCCTTAGCAAACTCTTCCCGCATCATCCTGACAATATCTTCAGCATGGGAATCATCCTTAGCAAAAACGAGGGTTTTCGGCACTTCCTCTCGACCCGGAAAAATCTCGGTCAATAAGCGATCGCGAAATGTCCGGATTACCGTTCTAATCTGGTCTTGAGCTACGACTGAACCGTCTAACTCTTTCCCAGTGTAGGTAAAATCCTCGTCCAACTGTTGCCAGCGTATCTCTCTGGTTTGACGGTCTCGGCGGTCTACACTGTAACCCGCTTCTACCCGACTCCCCTGTTCAGTAATCTGAGTGCGAATGCGATAGACATCAAAACCGACATTAACCCCCTCAGCTACGGCTCTTTCGTGGAGATATTCCATCACCAGATTTTGATTAAAAAAGCCGAAAGTCTGCTTAGACGGAGTAGCGGTTAAACCAATGAGGAACGCATCAAAATACTCTAAAACCTGTCGCCAAAGATTATAAATCGAGCGGTGACACTCATCAGTAATAATAAAATCAAAGGTTTCTATCATCGGTACAGCCCGGTTATAAGCCACGTCCCTCGGTGCCTCGTTGTCCTGGGAACGGCTAAACAGTGACCCTTCTTCCTCTTCCTCCTCAAACTCCGCCTCACCCTTCAACATGGCATACAGCCTCTGAATCGTGGTGATACAAACCTTATTCACCGTATCAATAGTGTTAGACGAGAGTAACGTTGATATGCACCCATCAATATTATCGCCATCTTTGAGATCAGCGACACCTTTAACAACCACGCGATCGCGCACCGATCAGCCGCCTTTAATCAGGCTCAACGCCAACTCTGGCTATCTATACTAGAAAAAGTCCGCTAAACTCACTATCAGCAGTGGCAAGAGAATAATATCGCCCCCCAAGTGGTGTTTGAGATTCTTTCTCCGGGAAATACCCGCAAAGAAATGAACCGGAAGTTATTATTTTACCATCGCTATCAGGTGGAAGAGTACTATCTCTACGATCCCCATAAAAATAGGTTAACGGGATGGTTGCGAAATGAGAATTGGCTAGATCTAATCGATGAGATGAATGGCTGGGTTTCTCCTCGTTTGGGAATTCGCTTTGAACTTGCATCGGACACTCTGGTGCTGTATCGTCCCGATGGTCAACCCTTTGCTGATTATCTACAGGTGCAACAGCAACTGGAAACTGTGACCGAACAACTCCAACAAAAACGTCAGGCTAAGCAAACTGTGACCGAACAACTCCAACAGGAACGTCAGGCTAAGCAAATTGCTGAAGCACGCGCCCAGCAATTGGAGCAATTGCTGCGAGAAGCAGGTATAGATCCTGAGCAGAATTCTCAGGTTTAGGACTCCCCTACAGGCAGCGCCTGTGCCGACTCGCTATCTAACCCGATACAATAAATATTAAGAAATGTAACAAACTCGGATCGCAGGGAATGACAATACAGACAACCACCTTAGTTGAAAATGGTCCCACCGTAACCAGTGTAGGCATTGGCACTTGGGCGTGGGGCGATACGCTGTTTTGGGGCTACGGCAAAGATTATGGAGTATCTCAGGTGCGAGACGCCTTTGCCGCAACCTTAGATGCAGGAGTCAGCTTTTTTGACACGGCGGAAGTGTACGGATTGGGAGAATCCGAGTCGCTGTTGGGACGGTTTATGAAAGAATTAGGGCGTCCAGCCCAGATAGCCACCAAATATTTCCCGGTTCCCTGGCGCTTTACATCACAGTCGGTATCGGATGCTTTAACGGCTAGCTTGAAACGGTTACAGGTTGAGCAAATCGAACTGTATCAGGTTCATTCTCCCTTTAGCTTCTTCATGAATCAAGAAACCCTAATGAATGCCCTAGCGGATGAAGTGCAACGGGGGAGAATTGCCACGGTGGGGGTGAGTAATTACTCCGCCGAACAAATGCGGGAAGCGCATGGTTATCTAGCCGCCAGAGGAATTCCCTTGGCGGTGAATCAGGTGCAATATTCCCTACTGGAGCGGAAAATTGAACGGAATGGGGTTTTGGATACGGCGCGGGAGTTAGGGGTGACGATTTTGGCGTATAGTCCTTTAGCCCAAGGATTATTAACCGGGAAGTACACCCCAGAAAACGATATGAAACCCACGGGGGCGCGTAGTCTTGATCCGCGTTTTAGCAAAGGGGGGTTGGAGAAGATAGCCCCTGTGATTAAGCTGTTGCGTCAATTGGGGGAAAAATACGATCGCACGCCTGCACAGGTGGCGCTGAATTGGTTAATTGCCCAAGGCGTCGTGCCAATTCCGGGGGCGAAAACTGCCCAGCAAGCCCAACAAAATGCTGGGGCGTTGGGGTGGAGTTTAACGCCTGAAGAGGTGGAACAGTTGGATCAGGTGACTCGCGGTTTTTAAGGGAGATGGGGTGAGGGGGAGATGGGGTGATGGAGAGATGGGGGAGTTCACTCAAAATTGAAGAAGGGCGGGTTTTGCAAAAAAATTTAGGTAAAATAATTCATGTTTGTCCCTAAACCCGCCCCTACAAACTATATCCCTTGAGCGAAGCGAAGGATCAAAACTCAAAACTTCCCAGACGTACTACACATAGCGCAAACGGATTAATTTTTCAAGCTTTGACGCTATATCTGACATAACCTATAGTCTAGGTTTAGCGGAAATTAACAGTAGATTATCACGATGGTAAGAGAGCTTGAACGGGAACGCATCAATGGTGATTTTCCGGAAACGGCACCGACGGCAAATCCGGTGTTTTTCAGAACCTACAGCCGCCGCACAGCCAAGGGTAGAGAGACGTGGAGGGAGGTGTGTGATCGCACGTTACCCCCAATTCATACAATACCGCATTCCAAAAAAACTACAGGTATTATTCTCTGAGTATGGGTTCCTTCCATCCCCACAGAATTAAAGCCCAAAACAAAAAAAGCCCGGAATTCCTAATTACAGCTTAAGGAAATCGAGCCTCCACAATAAGCAAACCTAAGCCTAGCACAATTCATGACAACATCAAGCTGAATGGTGCTACATTGCAGGACGCTCAACTATGTGGAGCTGATCTGACAGAGGCTAAATTGTGCGGCGCTCAGTTATCTGATGCTAAGTTAACTGGTGCAGACTTAACTGGCGCAGACTTAACTGGCGCAGACTTACGAAAAGCGAACTTGAGAAACGCGAACTTAAGCGGAATTAACTTGAGTGGCGCAAACGTACAAGGCGCTCAATGTAAAGGCAACACCGGACTAACTGAAGATGCAATACGCAACCTGAAAAAACGGGGCGCTAGGGAGGTTTTACCTATTGCTTCCTACCTGTTTCTTGTTATATCACTACTACACATAGCGCAAACGGATGAATTTTTCAAGCTTTGACGCTATATCTGACATGACCTATAGTCTAGGTTTAGCGGAAATTAACAGTAGATTATCACAATGGTAAGAGAGCTTGAACGGGAACATCTCAATGGTGATTTTCCAGAAACGGCAGCGACGGCAAATCCGGTGTTTTTCAGAACCTACAGCCGCCGCACAGCCAAGGGTAGAGAGACGTGGAGGGAGGTGTGCGATCGCACGATCCAAGGCTTAAGCAAACTGGGTAAGCTAACTCCATCAGAAACCGCCCTGATGGAACGGATGATGCACCAGATTAAAAGTTTACCCTCAGGCAGATGGTTGTGGGTCGGCGGCACCGATTGGCTGGAAAATCCGGAAAATTTCTCTGGCGCTTATAATTGTACATCTACGAATGTGGTAGACTGGCGTGCCTTTGGCTTAATGATGGATCTCGCCATGATGGGCTGCGGCACAGGGGCGGTTTTAGAACCCCAATACATCAATCAGTTACCCCCAATTCGCAATCCTCTAAATGTCACCTTAGAGGGTGAAATTGGCACAACGCCATCGGAGGAACGGCGGGAAAAAACTGAGGTCAAAATTGATGGGAATCAGGTGACAATTTATGTCGGAGACTCCCGTCAAGGGTGGGTTCAATCCTATCAAAGTCTGTTGGAATTATCCACAGATGAACGATTTTCTGGTGAAGTTCAGGTATCCATTAATGTGAGTGATATCCGTCCTGCTGGAGAATCGCTAAAAGGCTTTGGCGGGGTGGCAAATCCGATTAAATTACCGGAACTTTATCAGCGATGTGCGGATATTTTAAATAAAGCCGTGGGACAGCAATTAAATTCAGTCGAATGCTGTCTATTAATTGACGAAGCGGCTGTTGTGGTTGTCGCCGGAAACGTGCGTCGTTCTGCAGGTATGCGGCAAGGCATTAGTAATGATGAAAACTTTATCAATGCTAAAGATAATCTGTGGCAACAAGATGAAAATGGAAACTGGCGGATTGATCCGGAACGCGATGCGTTGAGGATGGCTAATCATTCCCGTGTTTTCCACCATAAACCCACCTTAGAGGAATGTATTGCCGCCGTTCGCAAACAATATTATTCCGGTGAAGGTGCGATTCAGTGGGCGGGAGAATCCGTAGCACGAGCGAGTTGTGATTTGCTAACTACTCAAGCGTTGAGAAAAGAGTTTCTGCAAGCTTATGAACAAGGAAATGGGAGTCATTGGTTAAAGGAAAAGTATCCGAATTTGACCCCCGATGAAATTGATCATCGCTTGCAGCGGTTTGGCTTAAATCCCTGTGTAACAGGGGATACTTGGGTGCATACGGAATTTGGTCCCCGCCAAGTTAAAGATTTAATCGGGAAACAACATGGAACTTACGTGAATGGGGAACTGTTTAGCACAACAGGCGATGGCTTTTTCTATACAGGCGATCGCGCCGTCTTCACCCTAGCCACAAAAGAGGGGGTTTCTCTACGTCTGACGGGAAACCATCAACTTTTACGAGTCAGCGCCCAAACCCAAAAGCGTCAATATACCGAATGGGTAGCGGCTGAGGAATTGCAACCAGGCGATCGCGTATGCTTGCACAATCACCGAGGAATTCAGCCTTGGCAAGGTGTGGGAACATTTACCCAAGGATGGTTATTAGGGAGTCTTGTTGGTAATGGATCACTCGCCCAAACTCAAGCAATCGTGCGCTTCTGGGGTGACTCTCAAGTAGAAATGGCAGAGTCTGAAGTAGCAACCCTCCAAAACAATGGTGTTTGTACTGTAAATTTAGGGAGTGATTCTGATCGCCAACCGGATTTGCATCAAGTAGCATCAAGTGGGCTGGATCAATTAGCCGCCCAGTTCAAGATTCATCGCGGTCAAAAAATAGTGACGCCGGAAGTTGAACAAGCCAGCTACGAGTTTTATCGGGGATTCCTACAAGGATTATTCGATGCCGATGGTAGCGTGCAAGTAACGCAAAATAAAGGCATTAGCGTGGGTTTAGCCCAAGGTAATCTTGAGTGGCTTCAAGCCGTACAGCGGATGCTGCTGCGCTTAGGAATTGTTTCTACGGTTGATCAAAATCAGCCCGAATTAGTGATTGCAAATGACAATCTGATTGAATTCCGCGATCGCGTGGGTTTCCGTCAGCCGGAAAAACAGCAAAAGTTGGACAATTTACTCAACGGATACAAGCGTAAGCTAAACCGGGAACGCTTTGTTGTCACCGTTGACTCTGTTTCTCCTACTGGTATCGAATCCGTTTACGATTGCACCGTTACCGGTGTCTCTCGGTTCGATGCTAATGGCATTGTGGCGCACAATTGCGGTGAAATTATTGGATCGGTATTCCATTGTAATTTAGCCGAAATTCACCTAAATCAAATTGATCCGAATAACGAGAAAGAACAAGAGGAGGCATTCAGTGCTGGGGCGCTTTCCGTTGCCATTTTGCTCAACCATCAGTTTGTTGAGGAACGGTATCAAAAGTCACGGGAATTAGACCCCATTGTCGGCGTATCCTTCACCGGACTATTCGATTTCTTTGTCAAGGCGTTTGGCGCAGACTGGTTACACTGGTGGGCAGAGGGACGCCTAGATACTGACCAAGGTGTACAGTTTAAGGAACAAGAAAAAGCCTATTTAACCCGGTGGCGCGATATTGTGCATCGGGTGGTGTGGGAGTATTGCGACAAGCATGGGATTAAACGCCCCAATCGCTGTACAACCGTGCAACCCTCTGGGACAAAATCGCTACTCACAGGCGCATCTCCGGGTTGGCATCCCCCCAAAGCACAGCGATTTATTCGCCGCATTACGTTCAGAAAGAATGACCCAGTGGCGTTAGCTTGTCTGGAATATGGGTATAATGTCACGCCATCGCAATCGGATAAAGATGAAAACGGAAATCTCTTAAATGATCCCTTTGCTGAAGCCTGTTCCGAATGGCTAGTGGAAATTCCCGTGGCTGTATCTTGGGCAGATTTACCCGGTGCTGATGAAATTGATATCAGTCAGTTTTCGGCATTGGCACAAATGGATTTTGCCATGCAAGTCCAGCGCTGGTATGTAACCCATAACACCTCTTCCACCTGGGAATTGCGCGTCAATGAAGTTGAACCCTTAGGAGAACGGATTTATCAAGCAATTCAGGATGATGAAGGGTATATTTCAGCGGCGCTGTTGGCACGGTTTGATGACCATCAATCCTTCCCCCGTTTGCCTTTTGAACCGATTGATAAAGCAACATACAACCAATTGATGCAAGAGGTACAACAGCGACGAAAAGTCTCTGAGTTCTATTCTGCTTTGGAGAAATATGATGCAGGTGAATTAATGGAAGCTGGACCCGTGGGTTGTGATTCGGATAAATGTATGTTCCCGGAACAGACACCGAATGGATAATTCATTAGTAGGATAAACCTCCCGACTAAAACCCTTCGAGTTTCCTCCCCTTGACCAGGGCTTACTTTTCACGGGATCTGGAAAACCTCTCTCCAAACCTCTTTCCTGCAAGGAGAGAGGCTTTGAGTTCTCCCCCATGAAAAAAAAAAGCGAAGCATCCTTTGGTCTCCCCCATGGAAAAAAAAGCGAAGCATCCTTTGGTCTCCCCCTTTTGAAGGGGGACGGAAGGGGGATCAAAAGGGGGACGGAAGGGGGATCAAAAGGGGGACGGAAGGGGGATCTAAAAAGGCGGCACCCAGATTCGAACTGGGGGTAAAGGCTTTGCAGGCCCCTGCCTTACCACTTGGCGATGCCGCCGCATAAGAGACGCGCCATGGCACGTTTCTACAATAAAGGATTATAGCCTATCTCATCCTTATGTGTCTCTTTCGCCAGGAATTCTTTAGGGCGAGCAAAACATTAAGTATTTTAGCGGGGTGAAGCTATTTTGTCCATTCCTCGCTAGGCTGAGAATATTCGTTAATACAGCGTCCCGCTACAGTCGCGATCGCAACCTCAATCCATGCTATTCAACCTGCTTAACCTGCCCTACTGGATTTTCCTAGGGATGGGAATCCTCCTATTTCTCGTTGTTATTGTCTCCGGTGGCGGTGATGATGACTTTGATATCGATGCCGATGCGGATGCTGATGTAGATGCCGATGGCAATTTTGCCATGGGATCAATGTTCAGTTTTCTGGGTGTGGGTAAAGTTCCCCTAATTTTGCTACTCGCCACAGACTGTTGTCTGGTAGGGCTTTTCGGCTGGATGATTAATGTGGCGATCGCGAATGTCACGGGTACGATTCCCACAGGTTTATTCGGTGGTGTCGTCGGCGGCGCATCCCTACTCCTGAGTTTATTCAGTGGTAGCTTAATTTCTCGACCTTTAGGTAAAATCTTTGCCACATTTGGTGAAGATACCAGTGGCGATCGCTTAATTGGTTGTCAGGGTACCGTTAGTTCCCGTTCAATTCCCATGGAAAGCCAAGGCAAAATCGGTCAAGTGGATGTGATTGATCCCAGTGGTAATCTAGTGACAATTAATGCCACCCTACCGCAATGGGCAAAAATAATTCCCAATCGCGGCAATTACGTCTTAGTCATTGAACGACAACCAGAAAGCTACCGGGTGATTACCAAAGATAGTTCTGATCAACAGCAATGGTTGTCTAATTCGCCCCAAGTTAAGGATTCACATTAACAGATACATACACAACCCTTGTGTAAGGTTATAGCAAAATGTGATTCTTTTTACACAACCTTTAAATGTGTATGATTCCCAAGCTTTAATAAAACCTATAGAGTATTAATCGCTAACTACCATGTCACAATCATCTACAACATCAACCGCCCAGACTGTTCCAGTATCATCTACCCTGGCACAACTTCCCAGTGGTATCCTCTTTTTTCCCGGTTTAATTGGCGCACTCTTTTTAGTACTTATTGCTGGCTTATGGTCATACAAACTAATTTATAAAATCACTCCCAATAATGAAGCCTTTGTCAGAACGGGCGGATTATTCGTCAAAAAGAAATCCGTTATTCTTTATGGCGGTTGTATCGTTTTACCCGGTTTTCATGAACTGACCCGTGTTCCCTTACGCGAAATTTCCATTGATGTGGAACGAACCGGAAAGCTAGCGGTGCGGACTCAAGACTACCTGCGGGCAAATATGCGAGCCACCTTTTATGTCTGTATCAATGCCGATCAAGAGGATGTGTTAATCGCTGCAGCCCGACTCTCGAAACAAGGACGAGTTTCTACGGAAGATATTAAAGAAGCCCTAGAAAAACGAGCAGATGATGCAATTCGAGCCGCCGCGAAGAAACAGAGTTTAACCGAAATTGATTCTGATAAATTAGGCTTTGCTGATGAAGTCTTGAATCTGATTCAGCCTGATCTAAAAAAAGTTGGCTTAACTCTGAATAATATCGCCATTTCTGAAATCGAAGAAAGCGATACCTACGATACCAATAACTTCTTCGATGCCCAAGGAGTCCGCCTGCGAACTGAAACCATTCAACGCTCCATCCAACAAAAACGGGAAGTCGAACTGAGTACCCAGGTGAGAATTGAACAGCAGGAACTCGATGCCCAGAAGCAATCCCTGCGAATTGACCAAGAGAAAGAAGACGCCACCCTAGGACAACAACTAGAGGTTGAATCCCTAAAATCCCAGCGACAACGGGAGATAGAAGAAGCCAAAGCCAAAGAAGCCGCCACAGTACAACGGACGAATATTTTACAAGATAAGTCCGTAGAAGAAGAAGAAATTCGCCGCAAACTATCGGTGCAAGAAAATCAAATTCAAGCTGATATTACCCTAGAGGAACGGAATAAACAGCTAAAAGTCGCCCAAACCTTGCAAAAACAAGAAGCCGAAATTGCCGAAATTACCCGCCAGCAAACCGTCGATTCCTCCCGCCTAGAAGCCCAAGTTCGGGTGGCTGAAGCCGAACGCTTGTCGAAAGTGGCAAAACAGGAAGCCGCTGTTGCGATTGCTAATAAAGAACGGGAACGCTTTGTCGCTGAAGCCGAACGCGCTGAAGCAGAATCCGGTGTGGTTACGGCGACGGAGATTGAAAAAGCAGAACGGGAAAAACGCCTATCCTTAATTTCAGCTGAACAAGAGGCAGAAAAGCGGCGGATTGCCGACCAAAACGTCGTAGAAATCGATGTCTTCCGCCGTCGTCGTCAAGCGGAAATTGCCCGTCAAGCGGCAGAATTAGAAGCCGAATCCATTCGCACCTTAGCCCAAGCGAATCGGGATAAAGCCCTGGCTGAAGCCGAAGGAAAACAAGCAATCATTGAAGCCGAGAATACCTTAAGTGACTCCAAATTAAGCGCCCAAGTGCTGACCACAATTTGGCCCGATTTAGTAGACAAACTACCAGAAATTGCCAAAGCCTTAGCACCACAACCGGGAATTTTAGGAGATACCCGAATTTTCGCATTTCCTGGGATGAATGGCAGTAATGGCAATGGTAATGGTATGGGTGATATTAACAAACTCTTACTCTCAACCAGTGGCTTATCGTTAATCAACACCCTTCTGGATGAAGGAAAGCTAGGAAACTTAATTGGTCAAGTGAGTCAGTTGGTACGAAATAATCCCAGCCAAAATGGAGGAAATGAAAGCCATAATACCCCAGAGTCTTCAGCCGAACTGGAGACTCAAGCCTTAGCCAAACGGCAAACACCGCCAGCCCCTCCCCCGGCAAAATCTCCTGGACAACGACAACCCTTGTCCTCAGCCGCGAAACTTGTCGAACCGTCTCAAACTAAGAGTGATGAGGGTTCTGCACCACCCCATCGGGCATCTGGGTCAAAGCGCGATCGCGAAGACCCCAGAACCCCTCATAATTGAGATAGGGTAGCTCCAGGAGCAGGACTGTAGGGGCGGGTTTTACTGATAACGTTTTGCCACAAACCGATAACTTGACTAAACCCGCCCTTCTAGGGGATCAGAGGGAGCTGGGGGAGCTGGGGGAGATGGGGGAGATGGGGGAGATGGGGGAGATGGGGGAGATGGGGGAGATGGGGGAGCTGGGGAAGTTAACTCAAAACTCTACCTTACCTATTGCCTATTGCCTATTGCCTATTGCCTATTGCCCATTCCCTGTTCCCTGTTCCCTGTTCCCTGTTCCCTAACAAATGACAAATGACAAAGAACAAAATTTGATACCCTAGCTTAAATAGTCTTGGGAACAAATAAAGAAGCGTGGATATTCAAATTGGGCGAGGTAAGAAAGCTCGCAGAGCCTACGGTATTGATGAAATCGCACTAGTCCCCGGACAACGGACGCTAGACCCTAATTTGGCAGACACCCGTTGGCGTTTGGGGAGCATCGAACGAGAGATTCCGATCATTGCCAGTGCGATGGACGGTGTGATTGATGTGCGAATGGCAGTGATCCTATCTGAGATGGGAGCGCTAGGGGTGCTTAATCTCGAAGGCATTCAAACCCGTTATGCTGACCCTGTTCCGATATTAGAGCGAATCACCTCCGTAGGTAAATCAGAATTCGTTAATCTGATGCAGGAGTTGTATGCCGAACCGATTAAACCGGAATTAATCAGCCAGCGAATTCAGGAAATTAAAGACCAAGGTGGGATTGCGGCGGTAAGTGCGACGCCAGCCGGTGCGATGAAATACGGTGAAATTGTCGCCTCAGCAGGTGCTGATTTATTCTTCATCCAAGCCACTGTGGTGTCCACGGCTCACCTGTCACCTGAATCAGTCACCCCCCTAGATTTAGCCCAGTTCTGCCAGGATATGCCAATGCCCGTGGTTTTGGGCAATTGTGTCACCTACGAAGTTGCCCTGAACTTAATGAAAGCAGGTGCGGCGGCTGTTTTAGTGGGAATTGGTCCGGGTGCCGCTTGTACCTCGCGGGGAGTTCTGGGTGTGGGAGTCCCCCAGGCGACGGCGGTGGCGGATTGTGCGGCTGCCCGTGACGACTATCATCAAGAGACGGGTAATTATGTGCCAGTCATTGCTGATGGTGGGTTAATTACCGGGGGAGATATCTGTAAATGTATCGCTTGTGGCGCAGATGCGGTGATGATTGGTTCTCCTCTGGCTCGTGCCAAAGAAGCCCCAGGAGGCGGGTTTCACTGGGGAATGGCAACCCCTAGCCCGGTTCTGCCCCGAGGAACGCGCATTCAGGTGGGGAGTACAGGAACATTACAGGAAATTCTGATTGGACCAGCGCAACTCGATGACGGCACTCATAATCTTTTAGGTGCGCTGAAAACCAGTATGGGAACCTTGGGCGCTAAGGACTTGAAAGAAATGCAGCAAGTTGAAGTCGTGATTGCGCCATCCCTGCTCACAGAAGGGAAAGTTTACCAGAAAGCGCAGCAGTTGGGAATGGGGAAATAAAATTTGTGAGGTTGACAAACTGCCCCAAACCCCACTGATGTAAGTTAACATGGAAAAGACGGAAGAAATTCCGTTCACTCCTCACACCACACTCCGCCCGGACTGAGTTCGGGCGGTTCCTTTTTGGGGGTTCAGCCCCAATGTCAGGATAGTTTAACATCTTAATCGATGAAATGTGAAAATTTATGTCTAAATATATACTTTTTTGGCAGGGGAACGCTCAGTTTTCTCTGTGGTAAAATATCCCAAGACACATAGAAATAGTACACGCAAGGATTTCCAGGCATGTCAACATCCGTAGCAGTTACAGACGCCAGTTTTAAGCAAGACGTCCTAGATAGTGACGTTCCCGTTTTAGTCGATTTTTGGGCACCTTGGTGTGGTCCGTGTCGGATGGTCGCACCTGTGGTGGATGAAATCGCACAACAGTACGAAGGTCAGGTCAAGGTGGTGAAGCTCAACACTGACGAAAATCCGAATGTAGCCAGTCAGTATGGGATTCGCAGCATTCCTACCTTAATGATTTTTAAAGGAGGGCAACGAGTCGATATGGTTGTGGGCGCAGTTCCAAAAACGACGCTAGCAAACACTCTAGAAAAGTACCTCTAATCCCTAATCAATTAAGCCTTAAGCCGAATCGGGTTAAGGCTAGTTACGCTTGCAGGCGCGAGGAGTCGCTACAGCTACAAAAAGCCTGTAAGCACTTGATCAGGTTGGTATCTTGAGTTCCGGTCTAGTCCCCAAGCCAATATATTTACTTCTTTTTCTATCGTAAATCCGGATTAAGACACTGCCACTTGTACTATGTAAATGTCTAAATCTATAGACTTTACTAAGTCATGACTAAGATACCTATATCGCCTCAACCCATTAAACGTGTTGTGGCGATCGCATCGATCGTGGTTGGTTGTCTGGTCAGTCCGATTCCGACTTACTCTCAATCGACCAACTCAGCGAGTAATACTCCCTCGCTGCAAGATATGCTTGAGTTTAATCTGGATCTATCGGGTCGGGGAAGCCCCCGTTCCGGTAATCGTACAGGTGGCGCGAGTCGTAGTCTCTGTGGGGGAAGTCAATCTGGAGAATCTCTGTTCGCCCTGATTCCCGATACCAATGTGGGATTAACAGTAGAGGAACATCCTACCTTCTGGTTTTATGTTCCCGATGGCGCAAAGAAATTCCACTCGATGAAATTTGCCCTCTGGAGTGATCAGGGGGAGAAAGTGTACGAAACCACCTATCCTGTGACGAACGCCCTACCCGGTGTGATGAGTATCACTTTACCGCCCAGCACACCCGCGCTAAAGGAAAACCAATACTACAACTGGATTTTTACCGTTTACTGTGAAGATCCCCAACAGGCGGCGGTTCGCAGTGATCCCAGACGAGTCCGAGTTAGAGGTTCTATCCAACGTGTTCCGGTAACGGCTGAACTCCAACAAGAATTAAACTGGGCGTTGACTCCCCGCGATCGCGCCATTGTTTTAGCCCGAAATGGGATTTGGTTTGACTCTCTCACCCTGATCGGCAATCTTCGCCGTACTCAGACTGCCAATTACGCCCTGGCGATGGATTGGATTAACTTGTTAGAGGATATTGAACTCGACGCGATCGCATCCAAACCCATTACTGAATGCTGTAGTGCTTTGGCTCAGTGATCCCCAAATTGGCATAGTGGTTCTCAATTGAGAATTATCAATCACCCTGTTCTCTAACTAAGGTTGCTTGTCTTCCACCGTTGCCAAAAACCCCTATCTCTACTGGATGTTCCTAATTCCACGTTAAACACGAGATATCAGCGACTTGATTCGAGCCTGTAAGACCCGCTGTAAGACCCCGCTACACTATCTCGTTCGATCAGTCCCTCATTTTTGCACTTTGGCTGTTCTCGTGTACTAGAAACAGCTTATCGCCCCTAATTTTAATTCGATAGCCGCTTGACCCTTAAAACAGTGTGCTATAAAGAAGTAGATTGGATATTTTCTCAAGTACTAGGTGGTGTATCACTAAATACTGTGCTTTCTTGTCCAAGGGTTTAGTATTTTGTTGTCATTGGAGAATATCGGTTGGTGGCTAACCATAATTGAGTCATTTCGGCAAAGGGATTCCGGCTTCTGAATTTCTTTGAGAGGCATGGTATTGAACTTATGCCTAGGTTAACCATAGCTAAAACCAATAACAGATAGCTTAACCCTGGAAAGGGGAGTGATATCATCCAGATTGATTATTCAGATACTTTCGACGACAATTCAACCGCAATAGTTTTGGTGTCTCTTTAAAATTCAACGTATCATTTGATAGCTGAGTAATCGTATTGGGATTCGGTGCGGCTTCTAATTTGGACTTGCCTTATTTAGGGTTGAGTAAAATTCTGTCTGTCAAGTCCTATACATCAGTTCTATTTATTCCACGGAGTTCTGTAGCCCCTATGATTAATTCCGCAATGAAAGGAGCAATTTTGCTGTTGGCTACTTTACCTTTTTTGGGTGTTACCAGTATACAGCAAACTCAGGCGACTTCAATCCCTCTCGAGGTGGATCAAACAGACGTACCGATTGTTCCTCAGTTTAACCCTAGCTCTCTATTGACAAACACTTCAGTTACTCAGCCATACCCACCCAATACTTTTGCTAAAGATCCCATTATAACCAAGGAATCCACACTGATCAACCCCCCAAGTCTAATCGTGGCTCAGTCCGTTACCGGGGCAGGTGATCAGGTAGGGACAACGGTTGAGCAAGACGGTACCCAATTTAACATCGACGGTGGCATCTTGTCCGGGGACGGGGAAAATCTATTTCACAGTTTCCAAGACCTTGATCTTTCCGCTGATGAAACTGCCAATTTTATTTCTAATCCTGAAATTCGCAATATCTTGGGGCGGGTAGTTAGTGGGGAAGCTTCAATTATTAATGGTTTGATTCAAGTTACCGGGGGCAACTCGAATTTATTTTTAATGAATCCGGCGGGGATTGTATTTGGGGCAAATGCCCGTTTAAATGTTACCGCATCGTTTACAGCTACAACCGCGACAGGAATTGGTTTTGCGGGAGATCAGTGGTTCAATGTCTTTAGTGAAAATAACTATCAAACGTTAATCGGTGATCCCAATCAGTTTGCCTTTGATTTAGCTCAACCCGCCACCCTAATTAATGCTGGCAATCTAGCCGTATCAGAAGGGCATAATTTAACCCTACTGGCAGGAAATACGATTAATACCGGGCAACTGACTGCACCAGGCGGCACCATTACAATGGCGGCTGTACCGGAATCCAATCGGGTGCGGATCAGCCAACCGGGACAATTATTAAGTTTAGAAATTGTACCATCTACCAATGAGAATGGGGAGATAGAGGCAATTGATCCCTTGGATTTACCAACGCTGCTGACGGGTACAGAGGAAAGCGTAGAGACGGGATTAACTGTTACGGATACAGGTCAAGTACAGCTTCACGAGTCTGGGATCACTGTATCAACCAAAGCCGGGCTTGCGATCGCCTCTGGTACTCTGGATGTTTCTCATTCATCTCCCACCGTCGATTCCCAGTCAGTGAATGTGTTTGGCAATAAAGTGGGTGTATTTGATGCCACAATTAACGCTTCTGGGATGTATGGCGGCGGAACAGTACGACTTGGCGGCGACTATCAGGGTCAAGGTACGTTTAATGCGTCTCAAACCCTAATCAGTGAAAACTCGCTGATTACGGCTGATGCTGGGGAACAGGGGACAGGCGGTGAGGTGTTTGCTTGGGCAGATGGAGTGACGGGCTTTTATGGAACCATTAGCGCCCGTGGGGGAACGGAAGTGGGAGATGGGGGATTTATTGAAGTTTCTGGCAAAGAATTGCTGATTTTTACCGGTCATGCTGATGCGGGAGCAATTAACGGTCAACCGGGTACGTTACTGCTTGATCCCAAAAATATCACGATTGGAGATGCAAATTCACCCTTAGCGATACGCTTTAATCCTGATCTTTCATCACCAGGGAACCAGTTTGGTTATTCAGTTGCAGCGCTAGGTTCAGACGTACTCGTAGGTGATCCAGGATACGACGAAGGTGGACAGAACGACGTAGGTATTGCTTATTTGTTTGATGGTAGTACAGGAGCAGAATTAGACACGTTTTCGAGTCAAGATAAAACTGACAATGGTAGATTCGGTTTTGCTATAGCTGGGATGGGATCAGATAAAGTTATCGTCGGTGCGCCGGGAGAGAACGGAAAAGAAGGAAGGGCTTATTTATTTGATCGCGATGGACTCATACAACCTTATACAAACCCAAATTCCTCGACGCCTGCGGGTGACACTACATTAGGCTTCGGTTATTCCGTCGCCGCCTTGGGTGCAAATGTTCTGGTTGGCGCTCCGGGAGATGATACCGACGGACAAGATGCAGGTGCTGCTTATTTATTCGATAGCACGACTAGCCAGAGGACAGACTTTTTCAGTTCCCAGCCTGTAGCTGGGGGTCAATTTGGCTATTCAGTAGCTGGAGTGGAATCCGATGTGCTGGTGGGAGCGCCAGGAGAAAATGTAGAGGTAGGGAATCAAACAAGAACGGCAGGTGCTGCCTATCTATTTAGTAATGGAGATCCTAACAATGAACAACGTTTGATCAGCCCTAATCCTACAGATAGCGGACGGTTTGGTCATTCAGTAGCCGCAATGGGGTCACAAATACTGCTGGGAGCGCCGGGTGATAATCTTGGACAAGGAGTTCAAGGTGCTGCCTATTGGTTTAATCAGGATGGCGAGTTGCAAAACACTTTTTCTAGTCCCAATGCTGATAACGGTCAATTTGGTACTTCAGTAGCGGCGGTAGAATCGGCTGAGTCTGTATTAGGGTTTAACGTTGTTGTCAGCGCTCCCGGAGAAAATGCAACCTATTTGTATGAACCCCTGCCAGATTCGGACACGGGACGTTTTTGGCAAACCTTTCCCAAGCCCTCGGATTCACCCAGCAATTTTGGTAATGCGGTTGCTGGGGTAGAAAGAAACGTGGTGGTGGGAGCGCCAGGAGGTATGAACGATGCAGGGGATATTTATTTGTTTGGCTCCAGCTTCGAGTTTGATGATAATCCCAACCAATCTGTGACAATTGATGTCGCTACGATTACCAATATTACTAACACGGGAACCGAGATTGAGTTTCAGGCAAACAATGACATCACTGTAGATGCAGCAATTCTCACTGACAATCCGAATGGAACTGGGGGAGCGCTGAACTTAAAAGCAGGTCGAGGGATTTTTGTCAATGCTGATATAACCACAGATGATGGGAATTTAACATTAATTGCCAATGATAGTGATGCTATCCAGGCATTTCGCGATCCTGGTGATGCTTTTATAGAAATAGCCTCTGACGCTACGTTGAATTCGGGGAGTGGTGATATATATCTTCAACTCGATACAGGGGAAGAAAGGGGAGATATTAATGTTCTAGGCGAGATTATTACTCAGACAGATCTGATTGTAGAACATAATAATCCCACAGGTGGAAATGTCAATATTGAAAACAGGATTAATGTTGGCGGAACTGTTGATATAAACACCACTGGCGCTAATATTCTTACCAGCGGTAATGTTGCTACTGCTAACGGTGAGATTAATTTTGCGACTCAAGGTGGCGATATAGAAATTCAGAATGGGGGTAATGTTTCTACTAATGGGGGTGAAATTAATTTCGCCAGTCAAGGCGGCGATATAGAAATTCAGAATGGGGGTAATGTTTCTACTAATGGGGATGAGATTCGTTTCGCCAGTCAGGGTGGAACGATTCAGGTTGATCCGGCGTTCAGTTTGACGGGTGAAACGTTCTTGTCTACAGGTGATGAAACGGGAGATATTCTGTTTAATAATCGTCTTGATGGGATGCAAAATCTCAATCTTACGGCAGGAACGGGTAATGTGATTTTTGAGGAGAAAGTCGGTAGCGTTACACCTCTAGACAATCTGACTATTCTCAGTGCAGCAAATGTGACAGCCAAAGACGCGATCGCAGCCAGTAGCTTTACGCATCAATCAGGAACTGGCATAGTTAATTTGAGTGATTTGCAACTATTCAATGGAGATTTAGAACTCAACACAAGTGATAGCTTGATAGTCGGCAATATTACCGCAACTGAAGGCAATGTAGAATTAAGAGCAACAAACAATATAATTGCAGAAACTATTACAACGTCTGGTGGAACAATTAATCTCACCAGTGAAGCAGAAAAGGTCACAACGGGTGATTTAGAGTCTGGTGGTGGTCATGTAGATGTGACGGCTAATAGTGACTTAACCACAGAGAATATTACAACATCTGGCGGCACCATTAACCTCACCAGTCAAGCCGACGAAATTAACACAGGTGACTTAAATTCTTCTGCAGCCACGGGTGGCGATATTACCGTAAATGCGAAGATCAGGATTACGACGGGAGTTATCAATTCTAGTGGCACTGAAGGCGATGGCGGCAACGTTATCCTCGATCCTTTGGAAGATATTACCGTCAATTCTATTAATGCCCAAGGCGGCAGCAATGGTCAAGGCGGTGATGTTGATATCACGACGCAACAATTCTTCCAAGCAAAAGGAAGCTTTACCGATCAAAATGGCATAGACGCTAGTATTTCTACTGCAGGCGGTAACGGTGGTGGCGATATTACGATTCGTCATGATGGTGGCGCACAGGAGGTGATTGAGCCTTTTGTTGTCGGTAATGGCAATACGAATGGTACGGCACAAGCCATTACCAGTGGAGAGTTTACGATTGCACCTGTTCAGTCATTTCCGGGAAGTTATACGCTCGGTAATATCCGGATTATTACAACTGATCCAACTGATCCAACTGATCCAACTAATCCAACCAATCCTCTAATAGAGTTCAAGAAACCTTTAGAACGCCCTCCTACTCCTAATGCCTTGGATCAAGAGCCAATTATCAATGCTGATGTTTACAAAATTGAGCGCTATTTTACCCAGGCATTTGAGAAACAACTGGGAATGGAGGCAGAAAAAATCCTCACCTTGGATGAAATTCGGAATCGCTTGCGTAGCATTGAGGTGGCAACTGGGGTAAAACCTGCTGTAATTTATGGGGTTTTTGTTCCTAGCAGCACTAAATCAGAAATGGAATTAGAACTGATGCTGGTAACAGCGGATCGGGATGTTATTACCAAGCGAGTGTCAGGGGCTAAACAGTCTGATGTCCTGAATACAGGACAGAACTTCCGTCAAGAAATTCTTGATGGTGGGTTTGGATATTTAGATGACGCCCAACAACTGTATCAATGGATGGTAGCCCCCTTAGAAACAGATTTACAAGAAACAGGAATTGAGAATTTAGTCTTTATTCTCGATGAAGGGTTGCGCTCATTGCCCATAGCCGCTATCCATGATGGAGATAACTTTATCGTGGAGCGATATAGTGTGAGTTTGATGCCCAGTGTGAGTCTCACAGATACCCGTTATGCCAACATTAAAACGATGCCTGTTTTGGCAATGGGTGCTTCAGATTTTCCCGATAATCCTCTTTTGGAACAATTACCAGCAGCGGCGGCTGAGGTATCTATTTTGACCAATACATTATGGCGTGGTCAAGCTTTTCTCAATGAGAATTTTACCGTTAACAATCTCAAGGCACAACGCGCAGAAAAACCCTTTGGCATTATTCACCTGGCTACCCATGCAGAATTTGAACCGGGCGCACCCAGTAATTCCTATATTCAGTTGTGGGACACTAAGGTAGAATTAGACGAAGTTCGTAGTTTAGGTTGGCATGATCCGGCTGTAGAATTAGTGGTATTGAGTGCTTGTCGTACTGCCTTAGGTGATCCGAGTGCCGAACTGGGGTTTGCTGGATTTGCGGCTAAAGCGGGAGTTAAATCAGTATTAGCCAGTTTATGGTACATCGAGGATTGGGGAACGTTGCCAATGATGGCAGAGTTTTACAATAATCTGGATGATGCACCGATTAAAGCGGAAGCATGGCGACGGGCGCAAGTGGCAATGATTGAAGGAAAGGTTAAGTATGAGGACAATCAATTAATCTTATCGGATAAAGCCATCACTTTGCCAATTACTGATGCCAACCCGGGTAATCCTGACTTATCTCATCCCTATTACTGGTCAGCATTTAGTATTGTTGGTAATCCGTGGTAAAAGGCAGAGGTGCGGAGGGGCGGAGGAGCAGAGGTGAATTGTTCAATTAACCAATGACCAATGATATTTATCGGCGAAAATGAGTATAGATAATCAGTTTGAGCCACTTTTGAGCGGTGAAGTATTGTCGGTTGATGAATCAACACAACTTTTAATTGGAAATCGCACGTTTCGAGTGGATGAACTCGTAGAAGCGATACGGATGCAGTTTGAAGGGTTAGAGGGATGGACTCAAGACAAGAATGGTTGGTTTAGTGAAAAGGGTATTTCGGCTGAAGTTTTGAGATTTACAGCTAAAGGTTGGCAAAAAGGCACGGTGAGAATCAGCCTGGAATTTGTTCCTGAAGAAACTGAGACTCAGAAATCTCAACCCTTAAATACAAGCGAGACATCAAAAAAGCAAGAGGAACTACCGATTGTGGGAATGATGGGCTAGAGATGTAGGGTGGGCAATGCCCACCTCACGGTAACTTGAGGTTGATTACCATGGCGGCACAATGTCTTGTCCTAATCTCATAAGTAGGTGGACACAATTAAAGTTAACGGTTGAGATTAGGGAACAGGGAACAGGGAACAGTAAAGGTTTGAGGGCTATTTACAAAACTTAATACAGCACCGTTTTCTTTTGTCCTACTACTTAGTGCGAGGTTGGGGAGGGCGGGTTTTGTAGAAAAGTTATTGGTTTCTCTGTTAATTTTGCACCTAAACCCGCCCCTACAGCTTGGTTGTTCCTACTTGAACTTATTCATCCACAAAAACACATCGCTTAATTACACTCATTACCTCTCCCGGATTTGCTGTTGGTGTCAGAGGACTCCATTCCGTTACATTGGCAAAACCGAGACGATACAACGTGTGAATGATTTTCACCACGCCTTTGTTAGAACCAACGACGATAACTTTGACGAATTCTCGTTTTGAGTCTGAATGGGTAGAAGCTTGTAGCTGTATCGAGGCTTCGGGTGGCTTGGTATCGGTCAAAACGTTCTGAACCATTGGGGTTTCTCTGATTTGCGTTTACCTGAAGTATTCGCAGATCTGCGAATACTCAAATTGTACGCTCTATCTTCGCAGATCTGCAAATATTTACTTCCTGATCTTCCTCTGACACGATGGGGAACATGGGAAAAGCAGGCAAAGTCCTTCGGCAAGTTTTAGAGAGCTACGGCATCAGCCAGAACAAATTGGCTCTCACATTGGGAGTTAAACCTTCCGTTGTTTTTCGCTGGTTTCATGAGCAGACAGATCCCAGTGCTGAAACTGTCCGAAGTATTGCTGAGGCTTTACAAGGTCTTGATCCAGCCGCTGCTGATGAGTTTGTCCGGCTTTATTTGGGAGACTATCTTCAAGACAGGGATAAAACCTGAAATATGCCAGGGGTTTATTTGAAGTAGTGATTGTTACTCCCTTCCCGGTAGAAGATTGCCTATTTTCCTCTCCCCCGCTTCCCAAGAAGGGCAGGGTTAGTGGGGAGCATGTCAGGGAAAGTTGGGGCAGGGCGGGTTTTGTAGAAAGGTTATTGGTTTCTCTGTTAATTTTGTCCCTAAACCCGCCCCTACAGCTTGGTTCTTCCTACTTGAACTTATTCATCCACAAAAACACATCGCTTCATTACACTCATTACCTCTCCCGGATAACCACAGATTTGTGTAGATTTACGCGGCGAAAATTTTTTGACACGATTGAGGGCATGGGAAAAGCCGGAAAAGCCCTCAGACAAGCGTTAGAAACATTTGGCATTAGCCAAAACAAATTGGCAGTGGCATTGGGCGTGAAGCCTTATGTCGTTTTTCGCTGGTTTCATGAACAGACTGATCCCAGTGCTGAAACTGCCGCAGATATTGCTAAAGCTTTACACGGTCTTGATCCAGCCCCTGCTGATGAGTTTGTCCGGCTTTATTTGGGGGACTACCTTCAAGACAGCGATAAAACCTGAAATATGCCAGGGGTTTATTTGAACCAGTGAGGTTGGGGCAGGGCGGGTTTTGTCGAAAGGTTATTGGTTTGTCTGTTAATTTTGCCCCTAAACCCGCCCCTACAACTTGACTGCCTCTACTTGAACTTATTCATCTAAAAACATACATCGCTTCAAGATAAAGTTGTCTGATTTTTCACGGGAAGCAAACGGTCAAGTCGGGGCGGGTTTAGTCACATTTGGGTTAGGTCAGAAATAATAGTAGTAAAACCCGCCCCTACAAGCCAGGTTTTTTCTAAGGTGGGGAAGGGTCAAAACGACCTCATTTAGCCAGATGTCATGAAACGTAAACTCCTTGGATGACTGAACAGTTTATCCCATAGAACTTGTAGTTTGAATAAAGGGCGACCCGACCGAATTGAATGGACGGGTGTTGTGAATTGATGGAAGCGGGTCGCCCCTACAGGTTGTTAGATCATGTTCACCCCTCTCCTCTTCTCGTTGATATATAGCAGTAGACACATCGATTAGGACTTTCGGCACCATTGTAGAGACGTTGCATGCAACGTCTCTACATAAATGATGTGTCCTAACCGCTATGGCGGTTGCTATACCTTGCCAACTCCCTCTCTCTTTCAAAAGGAGGATGTTTTAGTTTCTATTCGCAGCAGCGTCATCGACGTTCAGTTTCCGCAGCAGCTTCCGGAAATGTATAGCCAGCTTCGGGCGGGTGAGGATGACAAGATTGTGATTGAGGTGGTTAATCATCTTAACGATAAGACGATTCGGGGTATTGCTTTAACTCCAATTTCAGGGTTAGCGCGAGGTTCGGTTGTCAAGGATACAGGTGTTCCCTTGCAGGTTCCTGTGGGAAAACAATTACTGGGTCGTGTGTTTAATGTGTTTGGTGACCCTATTGATAAAAAAGAGGAGATCAAAGACGTAGAATGGCGTTCCATTCATCAACCTGCGATTTCTCTGGCGGAACAATCAACGACTTCGGAAATTTTGGAGACGGGGATCAAAGCGATTGATGTGCTAGTTCCCCTAGAACGTGGCGGAAAAGCGGGATTGTTTGGTGGTGCGGGTGTGGGTAAAACGGTTCTGCTCACTGAAATGATCCACAACATGGTGACTGAACATGAAGGGGTGAGTTTCTTCTGTGGGATTGGTGAACGCAACCGGGAAGCGGAAGAACTGTATCGCGATATGCAAGAGGCGGGGGTTTTAGAGAGTACCGTGATGGTATTCGGGCAAATGAATGAACCGCCAGGTGCTAGATTTCGGGTTGGTCATGCGGCTCTGACTATGGCAGAGTATTTTCGGGATGATGTGCAGCAAGATGTGCTGCTGTTGATTGATAACTAGGGGTTGCTGCACAACTCCGAAACCCTTAGCCATCAATACTTTGAGCGGTATTTACAGTTGACTTAATGCTCCTGAATCTGGTAAAATTGCTCAAAATCCTTGCATCATGATCAGATAGATGTACCGAAAAGTTGAGAA
>NZ_JAVJQP010000178.1:0-4231 GCF_040218875.1 Coleofasciculus sp. D1-CHI-01 | reverse complement strand
GGTGTCTCTGGCGCAATGGCTCCACTCCGAACCCATCCCGAACTCGGCTGTGAAACGTTGCTGCGGCGAAGATACTTTGGGGGTTGCCCTCTGGGAAAATAGCTCGATGCCAGACTTCTTCTTTTTATAAAGCCCTCTTTTATTGCTTAAAAGAGGGCTTTGTGCTATGGAAACCTTTTACTTGACTGGTGTTCTAGCTACAATGAACGATTCAACGAAGTAGAAGGTTGAGTTTCGCTTCATTAGTTAAATAAATCTAAAAAATTCCTAGATAGGTTCGATATCAAAACGTTGGTTTCTTATACTGGAATAGTCTATTAGCATTTTAATTAATTATTTTCAGAATCCCTAACAAGAATTAAGTCAAAAAATTATGGCAGGTCAGAACTATGGTTTACGATGTAGCTATCATTGGCGGTGGCGTAATTGGTTGCACGATCGCGCGTGAGTTAATGCGCTATCCTATCCGTGCTGTTTTGTTGGAGAAAGAGAGCGAAGTCGGATTCGGAACCAGTAAAGCCAACAGTGGGATTATTCACGGCGGTCATCACGGCTCCCCCAAAACCTTGAAAGGGAAACTGGAGTGGTTGGGGAATCAAATGTGGGATACTATCTGTGATGAGCTGGGTTTTGGGTTCAAGCGCATTGGTGAACTAACAGTTGCTCTAACCGAAGACCAACTGCCTACGTTAGACCAACTAAAACAACAGGGTGAAGAAAAAGGCGTTCCTGGTCTGGAAATGTGGGATCAGGAACGCTTACTGCGAGAAGAACCCCGCCTCAATCCCGACGCCATCGCTGGACTCTATGCTCCAACGACAGGTGTGATCAATCCTTACGAAGCCTGTTTTGCCCTGATTGAAAATGCTTGTCTGAATGGGTTGGAACTGGTGACCGATAGTTTGGTGCAGGACATTGACCAAACGGACGACATTTGGACAATCAAAACGAATCGCGGAGAATTCCCGACTCGCTTTATCATTAATGCGGCGGGACTTTGGGCTGATCGTATCGCTCAAATGGCAGGCGTACAACCCTTTACTATTCGCCCTCGCAAAGGTGAGGAATATATCCTGGATAAGCGGTTAATGGGTTTAGTCAAACGGGTAATTTTCCCCTGTCCCACTCCCGTGTCCAAAGGGATTCTCGTCATCCCCACCTACGATGGCACGATTATGGTCGGTCCCACGGCAGAAATGACCGATGATAAGGAAGACTTGACCACCAGCGTCGCCGGAGGACAAACCGTATTCCAGATGGTCAGGCAAGTCGTTCCCGGTATTAGTCCGAGGGATTGCATCGCTGAGTTTGCTGGGTTACGGGCAGTTACGGAAACCGAAGACTTTATAATTGGTTCGACCGACAAAAAGGGCTTTATTAACGTCGCAGGTATCCAGTCCCCCGGACTCACGGCAGCTCCGGCAATTGCTGAAATGGTAGGAGATATATTGAGGGACGAAGGTCTGCCCTTACAACCCAAGGATGATTTTGTCCCCTCCATTCCCAAACCCATCCATTTTGTTTCCTTGTCCACAGACGAACAAATCGCCCTAACCCAAAAGAATCCTCACTATGGTCGCATTGTCTGTCGCTGCGAATTAATTACCGAGGGCGAGATTTTAGATTCCATTCATCGAGGCGCACGCACCCTCGACGGCATCAAATTCCGTTCCCGCGCCGGGATGGGGCGCTGTCAAGGGGGGTTTTGTACTGGACGGTGTATGGAACTGCTATCGCAAGAATTAGACCAGCCGCTATCGCAAATTACCAAACGCGGCGGCGACACTTGGATTGTTCGAGAACGGGAGGAGGTAGCAAAATGATTACAGACACAATCAGTCACTTAAAAAAAGAGTATGATGTCGTAGTCGTTGGTGGCGGTCCAGCAGGTATGGCAGCCGCCTTAGGCGCAAGACAGGCGGGAGCAAATCGCATCCTGATTGCTGACCGGGAGAAAGAAGCAGGCGGTATCCTGTTGCAATGTATCCATCCGGGTTTTGGACTCCAGCATTTTAAAGAAGAACTCACCGGTCCAGAATATGCCCAGCGCTTTTTGGAGCAAGTCTTAGAAACGGACATAGATATTGTCAGCGATGCTTACATCCTGGATATTAGTGCTGACAAACAAGTCAAACTCATGTCCGGTAGCCAAGGCGTCCACGTTCTTTCCACCAAAGCCGCTGTACTAGCAATGGGTGCCAGAGAACGCACACGCGGCGCTATTCGCACTCCTGGTACTCGCGCCTCCGGTGTCTTGACCGCTGGGTTAGCTCAGAAATTTGTCAACATGATTGGTTATCTGCCTGGATATCGGGCGGTGATTCTTGGTTCTGGGGATATTGGCTTAATTATGGCGCGACGGTTGACATTGGAAGGGGTAGAAGTCGCAGGCGTGTTTGAAATTATGCCTCACGCCAATGGACTCAATCGCAATATTGTCCAATGTCTGCACGACTTCGACATTCCCCTGCACCTTTCCACGACAGTTGCGGACATCCATGGCACAGACCGAGTAGAAAAGGTTACTGTTGCTCCCGTTGATGAAAACTTTACCCCAAATTTAGACAAAAGCTGGGATATTCCTTGTGATACCCTGCTGCTGTCCATTGGTTTGATTCCAGAAAACGAACTATCCCGACAGTTGAAACTCCAGATTGACCCCGTAACCAGTGGTCCGGTGGTGAACAGCATGATGGAAACCTCCATGGATGGAGTTTTTGCTTGTGGTAATGTTGTCCATATTCACGACTTAGTGGATTTTGTCAGCCAGGAAGCCTTTCTCGCAGGCAGCAATGCTGGGGCTTACGTCACCGAACAACGCCCTCCGGGGGATAATATTCGCCTAGTTCCAGGGGAAAATGTGCGCTACTGCGTCCCTCATACTATTTCCACTGACCGAGAACACACAGTTTACATGCGGGTTAAGCGCCCCATGGAAGAAAGCGTATTGCGTTTAGGTGACGTGTATGAGAAAAAACTACGCTTTGTTTTGCCAGCAGAGATGGTTAATCTCAAAGTACGTCCTCGGTTTTTGGAGAACTTCCACGGGGATACCTTACGGGTAGATGTTGTACCCTGTGAAGATTAAAGGAGTAAGGTGCGGGAGATGGAGAAGATAGGGCACGATGTTCCAGACATGATGACAGAAGCGTCTGGGGGATGGGGGAGTGAACTCAAAATTGAGTCAGGGCGGGTTTCGTACCAACGTTACCATCATCAACTCAAAGAAAGTCCTTAAACCCGCCCCTACAAACCAGGTTCCCTCAAGGGTGGCGAAGGAGTCTCTAGTAATATCATGTCCTTATCGTCAGTTATCATTTACTTCTCCCTGGCAACCTTCTTCTTTCCCTTCTACCATCTGCCATCTGTCCTAGAGCCTTGTCTCCACCAATGGCGTAAGTATTCAACCGGACATGATATGAACAATCAGCAATCACCAGGTATTTATTATGACAACAATTACTCATTACCTTTGTATTGGCTGTCCCCTAGGTTGCCGTTTAGAAGTTGAAGATGAAGACAATAAGATTGTCGAAGTGCGGGGTTTTAACTGCAAACGGGGACAAGAATATGCTAAACAAGAACATACCGAACCTCGCCGTATGGTAACAACTACTGTACAGGTAGAACAAGGGCTTTGGGCTAGGCTTCCGGTGAAAACTACTATGTCTATCCCTAAGGAAAAAATGCAGGAATTGTGCCAAGCGCTGCGTCAATTGAAACTAACTGCACCTGTGAAAATGGGTGAGGTGATTTTGGCGAATGCCTTGGAAACAGGGGCGGATGTGGTTGCTACTAGAGACATGCCAGCCGCTTGAATTAGATTGATCCTGTCATGCTGAACGAACTGAAGGATTTCGTTCAGCATGACAGAAGATTACTTCTTTAACTGCAACTTGGTATAAACCAGCCCCGGTCAAATTGCAAAATTGAGTCAACCCGATAACTCCCCCATCTCCCTGTTTCCTCGCTGGAAATGTTAATGGTAGCCTAGACGATTACTTGAAACACATTACAGTATAGATAGCCACCGTGTTTGAAATTGAGTTTACAGACCAAGTATAGCGATCTTCCAGGTTATGCAGCTAAATAGGGGTTGCTGCACAACTCCGAAACCCTTAGCCATCAATACTTTGAGCGGTATTTACAGTTGACTTAATGCTCCTGAATCTGGTAAAATTGCTCAAAATCCTTGCATCATGATCAGATAGATGTACCGAAAAGTTGAGAA
>NZ_JAVJQP010000177.1:0-15664 GCF_040218875.1 Coleofasciculus sp. D1-CHI-01 | reverse complement strand
GGTGAAGTCGCCTTGGGCTTCAGGTCCCCACAGTAGAAGTAAGGAATGACCGAAGGTATTGGCGGGGGTGGAAACCGCCACGGTGAGGAAGTTACAGCCTTCCAAGTAGGAAGAGGCTAAACCGTGGGTATACCAAGATGTCACAAAGGTTGTACCAGTTAGCCAAGCTCCAACCGCCAAGTAGGCGCAAGGGAGCAGGAGTAGACCTGACCAACCGATGAATACAAAGCGATCGCGCTTTAGCCAGTCATCGAGTGAGTCAAACCATCCTCTTTGGCTGGGAGCGCGTCCGACAGCTATTGTCATAACGTGTAGATCTCCAAGAATTTATAAGTACGAAAGAAAAGCCATTTCACTCGGTCAACCTATTCAGGCTGTGCCTAAGCAGATAATTGACCCGATTGTGAGTAAAGTTTACTTTTCTTTACGGTCTTGAACTTATATTAAAAGAAATTTTCAAATTTTGCCACTGTTATTCGTCATTCGTCATTCGTCCTTCCCAATCTCCCCCATCTCCCTCATCTTCCTCATCTGTGCCAACTCCCGTCTAAGATAAGAGGGAGAGTATCGCGCTTGAGAGTAGCATGTTCACGATTGACTTGACTTTGAAAAACACGCCCTTCCCCTTATCCGTGCAACGGAAGTCAGCAGAAGCGGCGGAAGAAACTTACCAGGAAATTATGAAAGCAATGAGTTCGGGTAAACCTGAGTTCATGGAACTGACGTGTGAACACCAGTCCGATAAGAAAATTGGCGTTCTCACCAATGAGATCAGTGCGGTGATGATTTCTCAGAAATCTGGTGCTGTGGGGGCAGGGCGTACACCCGGTTTCTTTGCCTTAGCGGAAGAACAACAGTAATCACCAACGTCATGGTTCAAACCGCAATTACGGTACAGGATCTATGCTTCAGTTGGTCTAGTGGAGCATCGGTTTTAGACGCTTGCTCTCTAGAAGTTCCCAAGGGTGAGTTTTGGATGCTCTTGGGGACAAATGGCAGTGGTAAATCAACATTGTTGCGGTTGCTGGCTGGATTATTGTCACCTGATTCGGGTGAGATACAGATTTCGGGACTCATGGGATTTGTCTTCCAAAATCCTGACCATCAGCTGGTTATGCCGACAGTCGGTGCAGATGTGGCGTTTGGATTGGTCGAGGAGAAACTTTCGATCGCCCAAGTTCGCGCCCGAGTCACCGAAGCCTTAGCCGCTGTCAATCTGCTGGATTTACAACGACGCCCGATTTACGCCCTGAGTGGGGGACAAAAGCAGCGTATTGCTATTGCGGGTGCGATCGCGCGTCAGTCTGAGATCCTTTTATTGGATGAGCCAACAGCCTTGCTTGATCCCGACACTCAGTTAGATCTGGTGGCTCAGGTGCAGCGCTTGGTCAAAAGTCGCGGGTTAACCGCCCTTTGGGTGACTCATCGGTTGGAAGAGTTGAATTACTGCGACGGAGCATTTTTGCTGGAAAATGGTCGGGTGGTAGCACAGGGAGAACCGGAGCGACTCAAGCAACGGCTTCTAGGTGAGACAAAAATGTCATCATAAATTAATATAAAGAGGAGATTGAGAAAAATTAACAAAAAATATTAAATTAGCCTTGAAAAATGCCCTCTCCCCCACCCCAGGTTGTTTTACTGGTTGATGGTTATAACATCATCGGCACCGAGTCGAGTTTGACTAAGACACGCGATCGCCATGGACTATTGGCAGCGCGGCAAGAATTAGTTGAGGTTTTAATTAACTATAGCGCCTTTCACGGCTATAAAACTAAAGTTGTCTTTGACGCTCACTATCAACCGACTGGAACGCGCCACGAAGATATAACCCCCCATGTATCAATCTGCTATACAGACTTTGGGCAGACCGCCGATAGCTACATCGAAAAATTTTGTGCGGCTGTTCGCAGTAAACCGAAGCTGTTCAAGCAACGATTAATCGTCGCAACTTCAGATCGGGCACAGCAGCTAACTGTTATTGGGTATGGGGCAGAATGGATGTCCTCGCAACAGTTAATTAGTGAGGTCTATTGTACAAGTCGTCGAGTCCGCCGCCGACAACGATCGCCAAAACAATCTCGCGGTCGTTTTTTAGTGCATTCCCTTGACAAATCGGCACAACAACGGTTATCTCAATGGCGTCAAGGTATTCGCTGATACAGGGAAACGTCGCTCCCTCTTGAATTATTAACAAATCAATGTAGCTATTCAGAGGCTGTCTCGAAAAAGGTTGTTTGGGACGCCGATAGAATCCATTGGCACCAACAATGAGGCAATGAATATTACTCAGTATAATTGGGTAGAACCCCAGCCCCAAGAAAGACATCAGCTAATCTCAGATATTCTCAATTCTCTAGACGAGATCGTTTGGTCAGTGTCAGCCCAAACTTATAAGCTACTGTATATTAATCAAGCTGCCGAGACTATTTTGGGCATAACCCTTTGTGAACTGTATGATCAGCCAACTCTATGGGAGTTGATGATTCATCCCGATGATCGCCAGCGAGTTCAGCAGCAATTTCAGAGTTTAGGAGAAAGCGGTCATCAAGCCGTAGAATACAGAATTGTCCGACCTGATGGGGAGGTACGTTGGATACACAATCGCGTCTGTGCGATCGCGGATGAGAGGGGTTCTGTGATTCGGATTGATGGAATTGCTACTGATATTACCGAACACAAACGAGCCGACGCCCAACTCTGTACCGAAAACGATCTACTCCAGGGCATTCTGCAAACCAGTGTCGCCGCGATTACGGTGGTTGATACTCACGGTAACATTATCTTTGCCAACGCGCGATCGCAGCAAGTCCTCGGTTTGACTCAATCCGAATTAGTAGAACGTCGATACAACTGTCCTACTTGGCAGATTACTGATTTTCAAGGCGGACCCTTTCCAGAGGAACAACTACCATTCCAACAGGTGATGGTAACAGGTCAACCCGTTTTCGATGTCCAGCACGCGATTGAATGGGCGGATGGAACCCGTAAATACCTTTCGGTTAATGGCGCTCCCTTAAAAGATGCCGACGGATTGATTACCCATATTGTTTTCTCGATTACTGATATTAGTCACCACAAACACATCGAAGAACAGTTATGCCACGATGCTTTACATGATAACTTAACCAGGTTACCGAATCGTAATCTATTTATGGAGCGGGTTAACCATACGATTAAATTAGCCAAACGGAATCAGAATTATTTATTTGCGGTTCTGTTCCTGGATTTGGATCGCTTTAAAGTAGTGAATGATAGCTTGGGACATGATGTCGGGGATCAACTCCTAATTGCCACCGCCCGTCAGCTAGAAAAGTGTGTACGAACCACTGACATCGTTGCCCATTTAAGTGGCGATGAATTTACGATTCTCCTAGAAGATATCAAAGATATAAAAGATGCTACTCGTGTAGCTGAGCGGATTCAGGCAACCTTAAAAGCCCCCTTTAACCTGAATAATCATGAAGTGTTTACGAGTGCTAGTATTGGCATTGCCCTCAGTTCCACAGGATATGAGCGCAGCGAAGATATCGTGCGGGATGCTGATATTGCCATGTATCGGGCAAAAGAACTCGGCAAAGCCCGTCATGAAATATTTGATAAAATCATGCATGCTCGCGCCCTAGAATTATTGACCTTGGAAAATGATTTGCGACGAGCATTGGAACGGCAGGAATTTGAAGTTTATTATCAACCGATCACTTCATTAGTAACAGGGATGCTAACCGGATTTGAAGCACTGGTGCGTTGGCGACATCCAGAACGAGGGTTAGTCTCTCCAGCAGAGTTTATTCCCGTTGCTGAAGATACTGGACTGATTATTCCTCTGGGAGAGTGGGTACTTCATGAAGCTTGTCGTCAACTGCGGATGTGGCAAACCCAATTCCCTACACCAGAGCCATTGAAAATGAGTGTCAATTTATCGGGCAAACAGATTAAGGAGCCGGATCTAATTGAGCAAATTGATCATATTTTAGCAGAAACAGGTTTAGATGGCAGTTTTTTAAAGCTAGAAATTACTGAAAGTATCTTAATGGAAAATGCTGAAACAGTCACCAAGATGCTGCTACAATTGAGAGCCAGAAATATCCAGTTATCCGTGGATGACTTTGGTACAGGATATTCGTCCTTAAGTTACTTACACCGCTTTCCAGTGAACACTCTTAAAATTGATCGTTCTTTTGTTAGCCAAATGAATCAGAAAAACCGCAACGCTGAGATTATCCGAACGATTATTACTCTCGCTCATAGTTTAAGAATGGATGTGATTGCTGAAGGGGTAGAAACTCTCGAACAATTGACGGAATTGAAACTACTAAACTGCGAACAAGGACAAGGATATTTATTTTCCAAACCGTTGACTAAGTGTGCCGCCGGACTTTTATTAGGCGGAATTCCTCAGTGGTAAACCTTTATAGAGTGTAGGGTTGTAGGTTGGGTTTCGACTTCGCTCAACCCCTCACCCCCAGCCCCTCTCCCAAGCTTGGGAGAGGGGAGCAAGAGGGGAGCAAGAAAATCCGGTTCCCCTTCTCCTCACGGAGGGAGAAGGGGTTAGGGGATGAGGGGGAAAATGTTGAGGAGTAGATAAACACACCTTAAAACATTGCCAGCATTGACTTTCACCTTAAGTTGACACCGATGCAAGTCTTTGCGCCCCTACAACCTCGCTTACTTTGCTTTATTATGTATGTTTGAACCTAATTCCGTCATGAACGCCCTCAAGCGCTAAGATGGGACTAATTTAATGTAACTGAAATTTGAGATTAGAGAAATTGCTATCTGAGCCACTGATTTCTACCAAATTTCCGGGTGATATATTCAAACTCGCCAATGGGTTAACCGTCATTCACCAGCATTTACCTGCAACACCTGTCGTTGTGGTTGATGTCTGGGTGAAGGCTGGGGCAATTGTCGAACCCAATGAATGGTGCGGGATGGCTCATTTTTTGGAACACATGATTTTCAAAGGGACAAAGCGACTGGTTCCTGGTGCTTTTGATCAGGTGATTGAACGTCATGGGGGGCTGACAAATGCGGCGACTAGCCACGATTATGCCCATTTCTTTATTACCACCGCCGCTCAATACCTTGACGAAACCTTACCCCCATTAGCGGACTTACTTTTATCTCCAGCGATTCCTGACATCGAATTTGATCGCGAACGAGATGTGGTTCTAGAAGAAATTCGCTCCTGTTACGACAATCCTGACTGGTTAGGTTTTCAGGCACTCTCAGAAATAATATACCAATATCACCCCTATAGACGCTCGGTTTTGGGTAGCGAAGAACAATTGAGGGCGCACACGTCTCAGCAGATGCGCCGTTTCCATGGGAGTCACTACCAACCGGAGAATATGACGGTGGTGATTATTGGCGGTGTAGAACAAGAATCAGCGCTAAATTTAGTGAATCAGTCTTTTGCCTCGTTTGCCACTCCCGGTGATTGTCCCCACTTAACCGCCGAAGCCGAACCGCCGATGACTGAGATTCGGCGTCAGGAACTGTATTTACCCCGAATTGAACAAGCCCGTCTATTTATGGCTTGGGTTGGACCTGGTGTGGATCAGTTAAAAGATGCTTATGGTTTAGATTTACTTTCGGTATTATTGGCTGATGGACGCTCATCCCGGTTAGTGAGACAATTGCGGGAAGAAGAACGACTGGTTCAAAATATTGGCAGTGGTTTTTCACTCCAGCGGGATTCGAGCTTGTTTACCATCAGCGCCTATCTTGATCCTGAGCATTTAGAACAAGTCGAAGCCTTGATTTGTCAGCATCTATTAGACCTACAGCAGACACCGATATCCTCTGAAGAAATCCGTCGCTGTCAGCGATTATTGTGTAATGACTATATTTTTTCTACCGAAGCCGCTGGTCAAATTGCTGGATTGTATGGATATTACAACACGATCGCATCCGCAGAATTAGCTGTCACCTATCCCGTGCAAATTCAACGACTGACCCCAGTAGACTTGATGCACTTAGCACAACGTTACCTTTCTCCTTATCACTATGCCGTAACTGTTCTCAAACCCGTAAGTGAAGATTTGCTGATGGGAGAATTATTTTGAGTAGAGACGCGCCATGGCGCGTCTCTACATGGTGCTGTAGGGGCGGGTTTGACGACTATCGTTTTTTATCCTTACCCAGATGCAACTAAACCCGCCCCGACCAAATTTTGAACTTTAAATTATCGATTATGCCTTCTAGTCTAACTGCCTCACCCCAACAGTCCATTATCCATCGCACGGTTTTAGATAATGGCATTGTCGTTATCGCTATCGAGAATTCAGCCGCTGATATTATTGCCTCTCGCCTATTTTTTCGCACGGGTAGCCAACGAGAACCACGAGATAAGGCAGGATTAACCCATCTCCTAGCGGCTGTTTTGACTAAAGGAACCCAAGACCTGACCTCAATTGAAATCGCCGAACGAGTCGAATCAGTCGGCGCTCAACTGAATACAGATGCCGCCACGGATTACTTTTTATTATCGCTGAAAACGGTATCCTCCGACTGGCTGGAGATGTTAAAGCTAGCGGGGCAGATTTTGCGATCGCCTAGTTTCCCGGAAACTGAGGTAGAATTGGAACGCTATCTAACGATTCAGGATATTCGTTCCCAAAAAGAACAACCCTTTAGCGTTGCTTTTGAGCAGTTGCGACAGGCATTATATCAGGATCACCCCTATGCTGTCTCTGTATTGGGTACGGAAGCCACGGTTTCTGAATTGTTACCCACGGATTTAAAAGACTATCATCAAACCTATTTCCGCCCGGATAACCTAGTTATTAGTGTCGCCGGTCGAATTTCACCGGAAGCCGCCGTACAGCAGATTGAACAAGTCTTTGGAGATTGGCAACCGCCCTCAACTCCTTTACCAACAACCACATTACCCTTAATTACCCCTCAGCCTTGCCACGTTGTCACCCCCCAGGAAACCCAACAATCGGTGGTAATGCTGGGGTATTTAGCCTCATCAGTTACTGATCCAGATTATGGGGCGCTAAAACTACTGAATACCTATCTGGGGAATGGGCTTTCGAGTCGCTTATTTGTGGAATTGCGGGAAAAACGAGGGTTAGCTTATGATGTTTCGGCATTTTACCCCACGCGCCAGTGTGATTCCCTATTTGTGACGTATATGGGAACCGCCCCAGACAATACAGTAATCGCGATGGAGGGATTGCGGACAGAAGTAGAACGCCTTTGCAGTTTGAGGTTGAGTGAAGCGGAACTGCAAGCGGCTAAAAATAAACTTCTGGGTCAATATGCTTTAGGGAAACAAACCAATGCTCAACTTGCCCAGATTTATGGCTGGTATGAAACCCTAGGATTGGGAATTGAGTTTGATCTGAAGTTTCAGCAGCAGATCGCCCAAGTCACGCCAGAGATGGCACAAGCGGCGGCACAACGTTTCTTTGGGGAACCTTATATTTCCTTAGTCGGTCCGACTGAAGCGATTAACCAGATCGTTTGAGATCCGACATTGAGATCCCCGACTTCGTAGGAGTTGTCGGGGAGCTGTACTATTAATTCGATACATGTTTGAGGATAGTCAGAGGACCTGCGTCTTTGAGACTCTGCATTTGCTGGGAATTGCGAACCAGCAGCGCCCCGGCAAAGCCGAGTGAATTTACCGAAATCGACTCAAACTCTTCTTGCGATCGCGGCACAATCAGCATCCATTCTCGTGTGGCTAGCAGGTTGTAGGGGGCGGATTGTTTGATGCCATTTGAGGGCTTACCCACTGCTTGTAGAAGTCTGTGATAAGCGTCCAGAGTGGCTTTAGCGGCAACGTCTGGCGTGTCTATCCAACCGGGATCGAATCGCGTTAGGGCATGAACGAAGGGAAAGCTAGGTATTGTACCAATGGAACCCTGAAAATTAGCCGATGCGATCGCGGGTTCAATGGGTAGCTTGGGTTTCTCTGGGGTGAAGGGTAACGGGACAAGTTGTAAATGTTTGTGTCGCTGACTCGCCCCTGCTATTTTACCGCCGTTATAGAAGGCTAAACCATCAATTTCCGCTAAACCTGTCCACATTGCCTGAAAATCAGATAATGTCAGCCAATTATCTTGGTCTTCATACTCGCGGGTGACGATCAGGAGGTGATAATCAACCACGTTGAACTTATTTAACAGACACAGGTGAGTGTCGGAAATATCAGCCACGAATAAATCTTCCTCGTAAGGGAGAAAGGGGTTAAAGTCAGCTTTTTTCTTCTGCTGCTGCTTCTTGGCTTTGGCTTTGCGATCCAGGTTAGAGACAATCCTTACCAGAAAGCGAATCCCATCCTGTTCGACGAACTCGTAGTCGGTTTTGATTGGTTGCAGTGCGCCGCATTGAAGGGCGTGTTCGGTTGTCTTTTGAACCTTTGACCATAATGTACCCGGTTTTAGGGTGAGTGTTTTCGGTTCAGTGGGTTTTTCTTCGGGCATAGTCAATTGTTATATCAGTCGTATGCGAATCCAATCTAGACGATCTGATGAATTTTGCCCAGAACTAAAGTGTTGGTAGGTGTAACCCCAGTGAACGGTTACGCAGTAATAAGAGCAAATCCGTTAGCATCGGAATTATATTTATACAACGCAGAGGACGCAGAGGTTAACTCTCCAGGTACGCAGAGGGAGTTGTGGGATAGGGGCTGATAATTTTATCGGATTTCAAAATAGTCAGAAGCTATACTCCATTTTATTCGCTTTCTAGTACCTCCTGTAATTGTAAAGCCAGCAAGGGAAGATTATTTTTAATCGCCCTCCAAATTATCTCTAATTCTACCTGGAAGTATTCGTGAAAAATATTTCGCATATCCCCCATCAATCGCCAAGGGATCTGGGGGTAGCGAGATTGGATTTCAGGGGGAATATTTCTAGCCGCCTCACCAATAATACCAAAGTCGTAGAGGACAGCTTTAATAATTGTTCTGTTTACCATGAAATCTTCAAATTCCATTCCCTCTGTCCGTTGTAAAATTTCGGCAATGGATTGCAGAATATCTTGAATGCGTAGCTGCCAATCTCTAGAAGGCACGGATGACATCCTTTAGTACAGGTTCCCGCAAATGTTCCCTTAACGCCTTCTGGGTTCCCCTATCTACAGAACACCCCAAAATATCTTCTAAATAAAGTCGCACGGCTATGAATTCAAATAGTCCCACTTGTCGATTTTAACCCGTTTTAACGGGTTTTAGCTTTTAGCCCGTAGACGCGGAGCGGCTTCTCTTCGAGTACTTTAGTTCAGGGCTTTAGTTCAGGGCTTATTCAGCAATATATTATACAAAAAATTGCCAATGACTAATAATTATTCTACTCTACCCTTCGATCTTTTACTCATTACTGACCAAGCCGCTTGTCATCGGGCGGGTAGAACTGTCGAACAAACTCTAACAAGTATCCTCAATACCATTAATCCTCAGCGTGTTGCTATACTGATACGCGACAAAAAAGCGACAATTTCAGAAATTGCTACCACAATTAGGAACCTAAAGCCGCTAACTGATTCGACAGGTGTATTGTTACTCGTACACAGCTATCCTCAATTAGCATTGGAATATAATCTGGCGGGGGTTCATCTATCATCAACGACAGCCATTGAACCTGTACGTCAACAACTTCCACCTGAGATGCTTATAGGAGTCTCGCGTCATGGAACCGACGCACTCGATCAGGATGATATTGGTTTGGCTGACTATGCTACTATCAGTCCAGTGTACTCACCTTTGTCAAAACCTGATGATCAGCGCCATACATTAGGTTTACAGGGGTTGAGAGATAGCGTTAAGCGCAGTTACCGCCCTTTAGTCGCCCTCGGTGGAATTGAGCCAGGGCGAGTCAGTGCTGCGATCGCACAAGGGGCAAAAGCCGTTGCTGTCATTGGTGCGGTGATGGCGGCAGAAAATCCTGCTAGTGTGGTTCAATTATTACTTGATGAGGATGCTCATCGGGCGACAAAATAAAGAGGATTGACTTTGTACAGACATTCCGCCGCAACGTATCTACGAATTTGAACCACTAACTGCTAGTTCCGAATCCTATCCAGATAGGATATTCTAACAAAATAACTCATTCTAATCGCTATGAAACCTCTAATCGCCTCCCTGATCATCACTCCTCTGCTTACTCTATTTAGTTCAGCTATTGCTTTAGCTGAAGTTCGCACCCAAGTGATTGAATACCAACACGGTAATACTGTACTCCAAGGCTTTCTGGCTTACGATGACGAGATTCAGGGAAAGCGCCCCGGCGTGATGGTAGTTCACGCTTGGAAAGGATTGGGAGACTACGAGAAACAACGGGCAAAACAGCTTGCTGAATTGGGTTATGTGGCATTTGCGGCTGATATTTATGGTAAGGGAATTCGACCCAAAACCAATGAAGAAGCCAGAGAACAAGCGACGATTTATCGATCCAATCGAAAGTTAATGCGCGATCGCGCCCGGGCGGGATTACGAGTGTTGCAACAATATCCCCTGACGGATGGGAATCAAGTTGCCGCGATCGGCTATTGTTTTGGGGGCGGTACAGTATTAGAATTAGCCCGCAGTGGTGCGCCCGTGGCTGGGGTTGTTAGTTTCCATGGCAATTTAGATACACCCAATCCCGCAGATGCTCAAGCGATTAAAGGTAGAGTTCTGGTGTTGCATGGTGCAGCCGATCCTTTAGTTCCTGATGAGCAAGTTGATGCGTTTAAACGTGAAATGAATTATGCCAATGTAGACTGGCAAATGGTTATGTATGGTAATGCTGTTCACAGCTTTAGTGATCCGAATGCGGGGAATGATCCTTCAACGGGAGTGGCTTACAATGAGAAGGCAGATAAGCGCTCTTGGGCAGCAATGAATCGGTTTTTTGCTGAATTATTTCGCTAGATTTGTCATTTGTCCTTTGTTCTTTGAACGGCTGGATATGATATCGCTGATCAAGATAATCTGAGTGGATGAGGACATTCGCGATCGGTGCGTTTGTAGTAAGCGCTTTAGCGCTTATGGTACACTTCATGCAACTACGAACTTAGTGTAAGGAGGGTGCAGCGAATTAATCCGATTGAAACTCGCTGGTTGCTGGTAACGTCAATGCTTCTGGAAAACATTGGCGTTGATCAAAGGATTGGTATCTTACACTATGCATCGTATTTTTGGCATCCTACCTCTGGTTTTTTTACTGCAAAGTCTTCCCGTTGTTGCCCAAGAGTCAACAACCCTTGACCCCGTTGAACAGGTAATCGCGGCTGGATGGATGACTCGCGATCGCGAGGGGGATTTTCAGGCACAACGAATCCTCAATCGAGCTGAATTAGCATCGATTTTAGTCAAAACCTTTGACTTAGAAAAACGAGTCTCCCAACCTGACGAACCTATTGCTGTTCTCGATGTGCCTACCTCTCACTGGGCATATCGCGATATCCAATTAGTCTTGCAAAATAACATTATGACCGGTTATCGTCAGGGACGATTTTTTCCCAATCAACGGGTTACTCGTGCCGAAGCTTTCTCTATCTTAGCTCAAGCCTATGGCGTGTTTCAGTTTCCAGAGGATACGGTGGCTGAACTGCTTTCCCGCTATCCCGATGCTGAGAAAATACCAACTTGGGCAAGAAAGTCAATAGCAACGGCTTTGTATGAGGGGTTTGTTAATATCGATCCCCTGACTAATTCTATTGATCCTCTCGCCCCGATGACTCGTGGAGATATGGCTTATGCGTTGAGTAAATATCTGGAACGACAAGAAACCACTGCGCCGATTCCTTGGACGATTGAGGAACCTGCGCCCATGTAACAAAACGCTGAGTAAATACCTTTTGACCCAATGATTTGAGTATAGGGCGACCCGAACCTATTGAACAGAGTCCAGTTGTTCATTTTGGCAAGTGGGTTGCCCCTACATTCCTCTATGATGGGAAAGATCCGATTTTGTTGCAGGAATACCCTGAACAATAAACCATGAGCAATGTACAATCTTTGTTATTGCTCAGCTATTTTTGAACCTAATTTAGGAAAAAGAGTTATCCCATGGATTCTCAACCCTCTAATGATAATATACACACTCATTTAGTTTCAGCCGTGGTTGAGGCTACACTCAACCAAGATCAACCCCGTCTTAATAAACTCCTGAAAACCGCGCTCTATGACATTCCTAGCGAACAACCGGAATCATTGCGAGCGGAAGTTGCCAGAAATTTCTTGATTCAAGTCGCTCAACGGTTAGAGGAATCCCTAGGGGCAAAGCATCATATCCTGGCTTGGTTTATGGTATATGTCGGCTTAGGTAGCATACTACCAGAGGCAATTCAAGCGACGCAAATGGTTCTCAATGAAGGCTTAAAACCCTTTGCCGATTTCTTTGTAGATCGTCAGGGGATTCATTTCTATAATCATGGCGATAAGGCGGACAATATTAATAAAATTCCGCCTCGCCTCTCTGAGTTTACCCAGATGACGGTGCGAATTTCTCAGGACGAAGTGCAGCAGGTTATGGGAAAATTCAGTTTATCAGAAGAGAAAGCCCGACAAGTGGTCTTGAATTTGAAAATATTGGAGCAAAAAATGAATGTGCAGTTTCAACAATTATTGATGGTTTTAGATTCTAATCAAGCTTTGCTGAATCAGGTGATGACATTGGATTTAAGTAAACCAGATAATCCTAATCGTTTTGGTATGTAACAATTAGGCAGAAGGCATAAGAGTGTAAGCTTTCGGATATCTGCTCAATACTGAATCAGGGTTTTAATCATGGGATGGAAGAGACTTGGATGCGCTACCTTCGTAAGTATTTTTGTTGGTATCTCAGTTCCGTTGCGATTAAATTCAACTGAATTATTCTCCAAAACCCCTCTGTTGACGTTCTCAATTGATGCTCGTCAAGCAGAGGCGGAGCGATGGTTAAACCAAGGGATTGAACAGTTACGCCAGCAGGAATTGGATGCGGCGATACAGTCGAGCCAGCAAGCATTAACCCTCTATCAGAATAGTCGCGATCGCGTGGGTATAGCCGAGTCTTTAAATTATCTGGGATGGGGATTATATCAGAACGGTCAATATCAAGCTGCCGAGCAAATGTTGCGCCAAGGAATTCAGAGTTTGGCATCGGTATCACTGAATCATAAAAGCCAAGATACCCAATCCCAACGATTAGAAACACAGGCAGCAATTTATCAGCTCTTGCAAAAAGTATTAATTGCTCAGGGTAAAATTAATGAAGCACTTTTAGTGTCTGAGCAGAGTCGGGTGAGGGGGTTGAGCGAATTAGTAAACAGGGGTAATTCTAACGGGTCAACAATTACGGCTGTTATGGCAGAACCAACCATTGAGCAGATTCAACAGATTGCCCAAGAGCGAAACGCCACCTTGATTGAATACTCGATTATTGATAATCCCTTGGCTGAGGCGAATCAACGCGAAGAACTATTTATATGGGTGATTGAACCAACCGGAAAAATTACCTTTCACCAGAGCAAACTTACCCAACTTTGGCAGGAAGAAAAAACCACCCTAACAGACTATGTAAGCAATATCCGTCAATCCCTTGCCGCTTCCCAGTGGGGTGTTGGTTTAACTCGGCGTAAAATTCCCCCGTTTAGGCAATTGTATCAGGTTTTAATTGAACCGATCGCGGATAAATTGCCCACTGATCCTAACGCTCATGTTATCTTCATTCCCCAACAATCTCTGTTGATGATTCCCTTTTCTCCTCTACAAGATGAGTTGGGTAATTATTTGCTGGAAAAACACACAATTTTAACCGTTCCGGCGATAATGGTATTGGATATCACCCGCCGAAGCCAGGTTAATATTCCAGAATCTCTGCAACAATGGTTAGTGGTGGGAAATCCTCACCCGATGCCTGGAGAGTTCTCGCCATTACCTGCTGCCGAACAAGAAGCCCAGGCGATTGCATCGTTGGTGAATACCCAAGCGATTACCGGAGAGGTAGCGACTAAAGCCGAGATTGTGCCGCAGATGTCCGCGTCACGAGTGATTCATTTCGCCACTCATGGTATCTTTGATGAACAGCGAGGATGGGAGAGTGCGATCGCGTTAGCACCAACGCAGACAGATAATGGCTGGCTAACGGCACAAGAAATCCTGGATTTAAACCTGACTGCTGAGTTAGTGGTTCTCAGTGCTTGTAATACGGGGCGAGGGAGTATTAGTGGGGATGGGTTGGCTAGCTTATCTAGTGCTTTAATTTCATCAGGGGCGTCTAGTGTGATTGTCTCTTTGTGGTCAATTCCTGATTCACCCACCGCCTTTTTGATGCAGGAATTTTATGCTAATTTACAGCAAAATTCTGACAAAGCCCAAGCCTTACGAAAAGCCATGTTAACCACGATGGAAAAACATCCTGATCTGCGGGATTGGGCAGCATTTACGTTAATTGGTGAAAGCCAATCGCCCACAGACTAGAAGTCTGGGGCTATACAAACCAAGTTCGCCTGCGCGGACTCAATTCAGCCTGCGGAGGCAGGCTTTGTTCGTGTAGCAGCGATTTCAATCGCCATAGCTGGATGGTGTGTAACATCTTCAATAGTTTATAATAGTCCCCATATTAATAATCTGAAATAATGAAAGCGTTTATCAGTCATAGCAGTATCGATAAACCCTTTGTTGAGCGTCTGGCAACGGATTTACGCAGCCGCGAAGGGATTGATGCTTGGTTGGATAAATGGGAGATTCTGCCCGGTGATAGAATACCGGATAAGTTGGAATACGGGTTAGCCAATGCAGGTATTCTGGTTCTGGTTCTCTCCCCCGATAGTGTCAATTCCCAGTGGGTGAGTTATGAGAAAGACGCATGGCTGATGGCACAAGTTGAGGAGGAAAAACGGGCTAAACTTGAGTCACGGACTCCCAGCCGCCGCCTGATACCTGTTCTCTACAAAGATTGCCAAAAGCCGTTTTTTCTGCAACCTTTTCCTCACGTTAGTATTAATGACGATAACTATGAGGCAGGATTTCAACAACTGGTGAATGGGATGCGGAGGGAGTCAGGGAAGCCGCCGCTTAAGGGTGAGACGACGCCTGCACCTGTTCCGGCTTCACCCCCAGCCCAGGTGTCATCCGGTGTTGCACCGAGAATCTTGGCGTTTAAGCTGCTCAAATGCCTGCTTCCAGCTCAGTTTGATGAGGTTATTTTCTACTATGAAATAGATGAATCTCAACTGCCAATGAATGTGGCACAGGTGCAAAAAGCGAAGGAAATTATTAAACTGGCGAGTCAAAAAGAAGGCGAGTCGCTGTCTGGACTGCTAGACTCGATTTATCAAGCAGCTCCACACTTGAAGAGGTAGAGTGATGTCATGTCTGGTTGAATCGCATAGTCTCTATCTGTAGTGGACTGACACAGCTAAAATTGTGGAATAGATTTGACGTTTAACCCTTCGACTTCGCTCAGGGTTAAACCGGGCGCACGCCATGCGCCCCTACAATGCTAATCCACCAATTAAGGTGTGCCACGACAGTAGGGTGTGTTAGCGTAGCGTAACGCACCATTTCAACGATAGATGGTGTAGCTGCTTAAGTCCGAATACTTAGGGGCTGCTGAATAAGTGTTGTGGTGAGGGGGAGCTGGGGAAGCTGGGGAAGCTGGGGGAGCTGGGGGAGCAAGGGTACATTTTCCCTGAGCAAGGTGATGCCATACTTATGAAGGATGCTACCCCATTTCCTTGC
>NZ_JAVJQP010000176.1:0-16214 GCF_040218875.1 Coleofasciculus sp. D1-CHI-01 | reverse complement strand
AACAACAAAACCCGCCCTCCCCACCGATAAATCAACAACAAAACCCGCCCTTATTCATCAATCAGGTAGAGACGTGCAATGACATCATCAAGCGTCGTCCAATGCGGCAATACCCGGAAGTACCTTACCTTCGAGTAATTCCAGACTCGCACCACCACCTGTGGAGATATGGCTCATTTGATCAGCCACACCAACTTTTTCCACAGCCGCAACCGAGTCACCACCGCCGATAATCGTGATTGTGCCTTTCTTAGTCAGATCGGCTAGAGTCCGGGCGATCGCTTCGGTGCCAGCGGCAAACTTATCAAACTCAAATACCCCCATCGGACCATTCCAGATCACCGACTTACAATCGCCTAATGCGTCTTGGAAAACTTTCACGGAATCTGGACCAATATCTAGCCCCATCCATCCATCAGGAATCGATTCAATGCTTACGGTTTGGGAATTGGCGTCAGCGGCAAAGTTATCGGCAATCACCACATCCGTAGGTAAGAGTAAGTCAACCCCTTTTTCCTTTGCCTTCGCTTCCAAGGACTTTGCCAACTCCAGCTTATCCTCTTCCACCAGTGACTTGCCGACACTCAAGCCACGGGCTTTATAGAAGGTGAAAATCATACCACCGCCAATCAGCAGTTTATCCACCTTATCCAGTAAGGTTTCAATTACGCCAATCTTACTCGACACCTTAGAGCCACCAATAATCGCGGCTAAGGGATTCTGCGGGTTTTCAATCGCATTTTGCAGATACTCGAGTTCTTTCTCAATCAAATATCCCGCCACGGAGGGCTGCAGGTGATGAGTGACGCCTTCTGTCGAAGCATGGGCGCGGTGTGCCGTACCAAAGGCATCATTGACATAAACATCGGCTAGGGCGGCTAACTTTTTGGTAAACTCCGGATCATTCTTTTCTTCACCGGGGTGGAAGCGGAGATTTTCCAGTAACGCCACTTGACCATTATCCAGGCTGTCAACCTGAGACTTAACCCCATCGCCAATACAGTCATCGCACTTGATCACCGTTTGACCCAGTAATTCAGACAGACGATTCGCTACGGGTGTTAGGCGTAGGCTATCCTTCACTTGTCCTTTAGGACGCCCTAAGTGGCTACACAGAACCACCTTGGCATTCTTTTTGATTAAATCCTGGATCGTCGGCAGAGCCGCTCGGATGCGGGTATCATCGGTAATCGTACCATTCTCATCTAGTGGCACATTCAGGTCGGCTCGCACCAATACCCGTTTTCCGGCTAAATCGGACTCATTTAAATTTGCTACAGTTTTTTTGGACACAGTAATACTCTCCTCTAATTGCCTGTATCTGATGCTTTGCGATCTGATCGCGTGCCAGTGGTTGTATGCTTAATGATTGCTGCCAGACTTGCATCTAAGCGAGCAATCAACTCAGTCATTAGGATCAAGAGTATGTATTCTCTTTTCCCGTCCACATTTTACCGGAGTCCGTGTCCTTCAAGGTGATTACCATGTTTAAGACTGTCTTATTTCCCCTTGACCAAAGCCGAGAAGCCCGTGAAGCGGCGGAAGTTGTCGCCAATATCGTCCAAAAGTATGAAAGTAAGTTAGTTCTGCTCTCGGTTGCCGAAAAACCCAACCCCGATGACCCATCGCCAAGTCCGGACATCATGTCCCCGGAGATGGTTGCCGAACTACTCAAAGGTGCTCAAGCCATGTTTAACCAGTATGGCATTAAGCCAGAAACCTTGAGTCGGGAAGGCACACCCCCATTTACGATCTGTGATGTCGCTGACGAAATTAATGCCGATCTAATTATTATGGGCTGTCGCGGATTGGGATTAACTGAGGATGGTGCTTCCGAAAGCGTCACCAATCGCGTGATTAATTTGTCACCCTGTCCCGTGCTAGTTGTACCGTAATACGGAGGAGATGAGGGAGTTATCAGTTATCAGTGAGCAGTTATCAGGAGATGGGGGAGATGGGGGAGATGGGGGAGATGGGGAAGATGGGGGAGATGGGGGAGATGGGGGAGATGGGGGAGATGGGGGAGATGGGGGAGATGGGGGAGATGGGGGAGATGGGGGAGATGGGGAAGATGGGGAAGATGGGAACAGTAGGGGTTTGGTCTCCAAACCCCATTTCTTATGTAGGGGGAGATGAGGGAGATGGGGAAGATGGAGGAGAGTTTTGAAAGTTGTAGGGGCGGGTTTCACAACTATCTTTTCGGTTACACCCAGATGTAACTAAACCCGCCCCGACTTTACATAAGACCAATGACCAATGACCAATGACAAATGACCAATGACCAATGACCAATAACCAATGACCATTCAATGGTATCCCGGACATATTGCTAAAGCCGAACGGCAACTCAAGGAACAGCTCAAACGAGTGGATGTTGTGCTGGAAGTCCGGGATGCGCGGATTCCTCTAACCACTCATCATCCGCAAACCGCTGAGTGGGTGGGGAATAAAAGCCGAATCTTGGTGATCAACCGCATGGATCTGATTACACCCAAAGTGCAGCAGTTGTGGACATCCTGGTTTCAAGAGCAAGGGGAAACGCCTTACTGGACAAATGCCCAGCAGGGGAAAGGGATTCGGGAAGTTGCCCAAGCCGCCCAGCAAACCGGAGTACAGATGAATCAACGGCGCAAAAATCGCGGGATGCAGCCTCGTCCGGTGCGTGCGGTAGTGATTGGTTTTCCCAATGTAGGTAAATCAGCTCTGATTAATCGACTTTTGGGGCGGCGTGTGGTGGACAGTGCCCGTCGTCCCGGTGTTACTCGTCAATTGCGGTGGGTGCGGATTAGCGATCAGATTGAACTGCTGGATGCGCCCGGTGTTATTCCCGCCAAGCTACAAAATCAAGAGGATGCTCTAAAATTAGCCATCTGTGATGACATTGGTGAGGCGTCTTACGATAATCAGCGGGTTGCTTCTGGGTTTGTGGATTTGCTAAAACGATCGCCGGATATAGCTACAGCCGATCGCACTTCCACGTCTTCCTTACATAACCGTTATGATGTCGATCCAACGGGGATCACGGGTGAATCCTACTTACAAGACTTGGCACAGACGCGCTACCAAGGGGACGGGGAGCGTGCTGCTCGACAGTTATTGAATGATTTTCGCAAAGGACTACTGGGCGCGATCGCACTAGAATTACCACCCTCTTGATGTTTTGACCTAACTTTTCACGGGAAATCACGAAACCTGCGTATCGGGGCGGGTTTAGTTGTATCTGGGTGCAACCGAAGAGATAGTAGTGAAACCCGCCCCTACACCTTGACCCACCCAACCTTAATAACTGTGTGTTGTTTTACTAAGGGGTGGGGGGTAATACCCCTCATCGACTAAACTACAATATAGTAATGCACCCTCGATAAGCGCCCAACGCGGGCGTTTTTCGTGGTCGGTTGGCGAAGTTCAACCAAAAATTGTGAAGAATCATTACGCTAATCCACGTAAAGATTTAAGACATATTGCTGAGGCATCTTAATAGACGGAGGAAAGAAAATTGAACAAGAGCACCGAAACCCATTATCAGGACTTACGCACAACCTCGCTTAGAGGGTTAACGATGAATCCTGCATACAAGCCAAACAGGATATCGGTAGCACAAAAGCGTAAGTCCTGTTTTTTTAGAACAGTACCGAAAGCATCTATCCTTACCAATCCTTTCAGGGTGTATTGTCTTAGCCAACTCGGAGATTGATCAACTCTGGTAATGGTGTAATACTGTAATACCACAGATGCCGAGAACGGCTATAGTGGAAGCAATGGGCAATCCTGGTTAGCTCGATAACTCCGAATCAAAATAAAAAGCGGTTTTGGGAATTCAAGGAGTTTAACCCACGACATTTGTACAATCAGCTAACGCGAAGATTTCTCAATTCACAGCAGAGATTCAGCGTCCCGCCCTTGTACAACGGTAAACTCAATAATTTAAATCGACTAAAAAATGGTCAGTAAAATAGCAACATTTAGACTTCCAGAACAACTAAGTCAGGAAATTCGGTCTCGGGCTGAGGCATCAGGTCGCGATCGGACGGCGGTTGTGATTGAGGCGCTCAAGCAGGCATTTGGTTTCCCGCTTGAGGAATCGCACTCAACAACGATTGAGGAACTTCAGGAACAACTCACTACATTAGACAAAAAATACAAGCAGTTAAAAGAACAGCTTAATCAACTCAGCCAAGACACTCAGACAGCGAATCAACCCTATCAAGCGGTTCAGCCAGCCATCCCTGGCACGTTGGTAACGGGAACGATTAATCATCATCAAATTGGGGATACGGATCAAGCCTGGAAAACTCCTAGCCAAGTCGCCCAACTGGATCTGAATGATCCGATCATTGCCCAGGAACAGGATGAGTCAGAACTGCGGGAACTAACGACGCGGATTCAGCAGCAAGCGCGAATCTTTGACCAAGTTCTCTCGGCGTCTCCTGATCCCATCTGCGTCTTGGATCGCATGGGACGATTTACCTACGTGAATCTAGCGATCGCGCAATTGTTTGGCTTATCCCAAGCTCAAATTTTGGGCAAAACGGTACAGCAGTTAAACCTACCGCCTGAGGGACTCGAACTATTTAATAACCAACGGGAAGTTGTCTTCGCCACTCGACGCCCTTTGACCGATGAAATGAGTTACCCAACCCTTGGGGGTGTGCGTCATTACGAGTACATCCTCAGTCCGATTCTGGGTAACCACCATAGTGTGGAAGCGGTAATATGTACGGCTAGAGACATTACTGAACGCAAACGAGTTGAAGAATCACTGCGGGAATCAGAAGCGAATTACCGTCACTTATTTGAATTCGCCAACGATTCCATTTTTATTATTGACCTATCCACCAGTCGCATTTTAGATGCCAATCAGAATGGCTCCAGACGACTGGGGTATACCCGCAAAGAACTGCTGAATTTGAAGACTTGTGATATAGATGTGCCAATTGGAGAGGATCGCCAACGCACCATCAGTCAACGGATGCAAGCAACGGGGAGTATTATCTTTGAACATGCGCTGCGGCGTAAAGATGGGTCTCCGGTACAGGTAGAAATTAGTTCGCGAGTGATTGAGTATCGCGATCGCTTAGTGTCCCTGAGTTTTGTCCGCGATATTACCAAACGCAAACAAGCTGAGGAACGGTTGCGGTTATTAGAGTCGGCGGTATTCAATGCCAATGACGCGATCGTGATTACTGAAGCCCACCCCATTGACAAACCTGGTCCTCGGATCGTTTATGTCAACCAAGGCTTTACCCGGATGACAGGGTATACATCAGATGAAGTGATTGGCAAAACACCGCGTTTCTTACAAGGACCCAAAACCGATCGCGCCCAAGCCGATAAAATTCGTGATACCCTATGTCGATGGGAACCCGTGCGGGCGGAATTGATCAACTATCGCAAAGATGGTTCCGAGTTTTGGGTGGAACTGAATATTGTCCCCGTGGTTGATGAGAATGGAGAGTATACCCATTGGATGGCAATCGAGCGAGATATTAGCCAGCGCAAGCAGCTAGAAACCGCCTCCGCCAAACGGGATCAGGAACGAACCGCTCAACTGTCTCAAGCCAATACCTTACTACAAGAACAACTGACGAAACAGGAGCAAATGGTTGCTAATCTTCGCAGCCATGAGGAACGCCAAGCGATCGCCTTGAAAGCTGGGAATGTGGGGATTTGGGATTGGAATCTGGAGAGTGATGAATTCTACCTGGCGTCCAATTTGAAAACCATGCTGCGCTATGAGGATCAGGAGATTGCGAATAGTAAAGCAGTTTGGTTAGATCTGATTCATCCCAATGATCGCCAACAAGTTGAAAATGAAATCAATGCTCATTTAGACGGGTCAACCACTCACTATGGCATGGAACACCGGATGGTGCAAAAAGACGGCACGATTCGCTGGTTTCTTTCCCGTGGTGTAGCGGTACAAGATGATCAGGATAAGCCTTATCGGTTGATTGGCTGTAGCGTCGATATCACTGAATATAAACAGATGGAGGATTAACTCTCCTTATTTTCCTATTACTCCCTACCAGATCCCCGACTTCTTGAAGAAGTCGGGGATCTAATTGGGTTAGCTAAGACGGAATTATGACTCAGCTTTTCTTCTGCTTTCTTGAATGTTGCCGCTTGAACAAAGCACCAAAACCTAGAGCTGTGGCTGAACCAAGCATAGTTAGGGGCTGCTGAATAAGTTTTGTGGTGGGGTAGAGAGCAGGGGAAGCTGGGGAAGCTGAGGGAGCTGGGGGAGCAAGGGTACATTTTCCCTGAGCAAGGTGATGCCATACTTATGAAGGATGCTACCCCATTTCCTTGCACTTTATCCACTGTCCATAAGGCTCAAAGCATTGCTTGATATGAGTTTCGGCTTTGTGCAGCAAGCCCTACTTAGGGGCTGCTGAATAAGTCTTGTGGTGAGGGGGAGCTGGGGAAGCTGGGGAAGCTGGGGGAGCTGGGGGAGCAAGGGTACATTTTCCCTGAGCAAGGTGATGCCATACTTATGAAGGATGCTACCCCATTTCCTTGCACTTTATCCACTGTCAATATGGCTCAAAGCATTGCTTGATATGAGTTTCGGCTTTGTGCAGCAAGCCCTACTTATAACCCAGCACTCTAATCTGCGATTAGAGTGCTGGAGGATGTCACGCGAAGGGAAACAACCAAACCCACCCCTATCAATCAACACTTAGAAAAATCAACGCCCAACTCCGACATAGCGGAACCCCGCACCTTCTAGCACTTTAGGATCAAGGAAATTACGACCATCAATAAGCACGGGATTATGCATCAGCTTCGCCATCTTGCCATAATCCAGACTCTGGAATTGTTCCCAGTCGGTGACTAATACCAAAGCGTCACAGCCATCTGCCAAGCGATCCGGATCACCTTCTACCTGCACACCAGATATACCGTGACTCATCCCACTAGATGAAATAATCGGATCATAAGCTTTAACTTTTGCGCCTAACCGATTGAGATTTTCAATCAGAATCAATGCGGGAGCATCGCGCATATCATCCGTATCCGGCTTAAAGGTTAATCCCAGCAATCCTACTGTTTTCCCTTTGAGGATTTTGAGTTCTTGCTGGAGTTTTTCCACCGCAATTAAACGTTGACGCTGATTGACACTTACCGCTGCTTTCAACAGTTGAGCATCGAACCCATAATCATCCGCCGTATGAATCAAGGCGGAGACATCCTTGGGAAAACAGGAACCGCCCCAACCAATCCCGGCTTGCAGGAATTTACCGCCAATGCGAGTATCTAAACCAATCCCTTGGGCGACTTGAGTCACATCCGCGCCCACGCGATCGCAGATATTGGCGATTTCGTTAATGAAGCTAATTTTGGTGGCTAAAAAGGAATTGGAGGCATATTTGACCATCTCGGCTGAACTCAAATCCGTCACCACTACCGGAACCGGGGGTAGGGATTTATCTTCAGCGGGTTCACGCTTCACAATCGGCGCATAGAGTTCCTGCATCATGGAAATAGCGCGATCGCTATTACTCCCCAACACAATGCGATCGGGGTTAAAGGTATCATAAATCGCTGATCCTTCCCGCAAAAACTCCGGATTACTCACCACATCAAACTCAACGCTTGTGTCTGACGTCGTACCTCCAGAGGACTTTTGGTGATCAGCCACACCATCCATGACAATCATTCGTACCCAATCCCCAGAACCAATTGGCACCGTTGACTTATTCACGATCACCTTATAGCCCCCATTCAGGTGATTGCCAATCCCACGGGCTACGGCTTCCACATAGCGAGTATCACTTTCACCATTGGGTAATGCTGGCGTTCCCACCGCAATAAACAAAATCTCGCCATGAGCGACACCCCTCGCCAAATCTGAGGTAAACTCCAAACTGCCCGCATTACTGCAAGCTTGCATCAGTTCAGATAATCCCGGTTCATAGATTGGCGACTGCCCAGATTTCATTAATTTGACTTTTTCTTCATTGTTATCCACACAGATAACATGGTGTCCGATATGGGCTAAGCACACCCCGGTTACTAAGCCAACATATCCAGTACCAATAACACAAACGCGCATGAGCTGATCCTCTCTGGTAGATGGTAGGATTTAGGGCTATCTAGCGAATTGATTCGTGTCCTAGTATGCCCCTATGAGTTAATACTGTAGTCGCTTAACTGGAAACAAGGGAATCCCCTTCAGCGGTTAAGCGATCGCGGAAATCTGCTATTGTCGTTTTTAACCCCTCCTGTAAAGGTATCGTCGGTTGCCAACCCAATAACGTCTTCGCTTTCGTAATATCCGGGCGGCGACGTTGCGGGTCATCTTTCGGTAAATCCTTAAAGATAATTTCTGCATCCGGATTCACCATATTTTGCACCGCTTGCGCTAGTTGTAAAATCGTATACTCATCCGGATTCCCCAGATTAATCGGTCCGGTATGCTCATTATTCATCAACCGAATTAATCCTTCCACTAAATCCGACACATAACAGAAACTGCGAGTTTGTGAACCCTTACCATACACCGTTAGGGATTCACCCTTTAACGCTTGCACCACAAAATTACTCACGACTCGCCCATCATTTTCTAGCATCCGAGATCCGTAGGTATTAAAAATGCGAGCTACCCGAATTTCTACACCATTTTGCAGATGGTAATCAAACGCCAACGTTTCCGCTACTCGCTTCCCTTCGTCGTAACAGTTGCCGCAAAACGCAACTCGTCCATGGCGACGCACACACACCACATGATTCTGCACATTCACGCAGTAAACATTGCCAGCATATCGAAATGGTTCTGGGGTGACTAAATGAGCGTCTTTTATCGGTCGAATATTCACCCGATATAAATCACGACCCACCGCATGAGACACAACAGACGCCGCATAGCCGCAACGCATGGCTAATTCTTGGACATCATCAGCCAGTTGTTGGGATTTCGTGTAATAAACATAACCCTCCCCGCCCTGGGAACCATCTCCCATCATCAGCGCCTTAAACAAAATCAGCGACTGACGCTTGGATAACGATAAAAACTGGCGTGGAATATATTTCTCACCCGATTTACCCAGAGGGAGTAAAATTTCTGCCAGTTGTTTACTACAAATCCGAAATTGGTGGTTATCTGATGAGAAAAACTTAAACCCAAGGTTGGTTAAACAGTGGGTAATTTTAGCTCGACCCTCTGGATTTTCTTGGGCAATCAGGATGTTATAGTCAGCTATTTCATAGTCACGTCCACCGACAACCCGCCCTCGTCGTCGGACATGAACGCAGCCTTCAGAAATGTAGTACCCGAGGAATTCTAACCAATCATCCATGCGAATTCGCTCGACGCTCACCTTGGCATTTTTCGGCGCAGTTCCCAATTCAAACCATTCGGGTTCTTCTCCCTGAAACTCACCTCCGGTAGGAACCCGCCACGAATGCCAATGTCGGTCTTCATCCGCACGCAAAAATTGTAATTTTCCGGTTTTGCTGCGTACATACATCCAGTGATTTGGTGTTACACACAGATCGAATTTAGCATTGGCAAACCGGAGCAAATTGCCCACATAAGGTTGCACAATATACTCATCCGGGACGTGATACTCGACTTGATTATCGGGATTAAGAGTCGCCACTCGCACCCCTGGCTGTAATTGGGGAAAAGGAACCCAGCCATTTTCTGTTAAAATCTCAGTCTCAGCGTCGTAACAACTGCGCGGTCCAATTGGATTAACATTGCCTCGATATTCTTCGGGTTGAGGATGGACTTCCGGATCACCATACACTTCCGAGGTTGAAGCCAATAAAAATCTCGCCCCTATCCGCTTGGCTAACCCCAACATATAGAGGGTACCAATGACATTGGTTTTAATCGTCTTGACAGGATTGTATTGATAGTGTATTGGCGAAGCGGGACAAGCCAGATGGTAAATTTGGTCAACCTCGACGCGAATCGGTTCGGTAATATCGTGGCGGATCAGTTCAAAGTAGGGATGATTCAGCCATTTGACGATATTTCGCTTCGTGCCAGTATAGAAGTTATCCAGACAGAGAACTTCATGACCTGCTTCCATTAACCGATCAACGAGATGGGAACCAATAAAACCAGCACCACCTGTAACTAGAATTCTCATAGGGTTTTCCGAATAGAGCGATCGCGTAAGCTTAGCGCGGTAAAGTCTCAAGCTCTACCATGTTACCTTGAAACCCATACTGGCAAGTCCTTGCCCTGCTGAAAATCGCTTAATTCCTTTCAGGACTTGACACTCCCCCTTTTTTTAAAAGGGGGATTCTGCGGAACTCACATTCAACATATCCTGAGACAACAGTTCTAATTGTCTTCCCAGGTTCCCAGGCACACGACGTTTACCGTTGGACAAGCAGCCTATATGCTTCAAAGGCTACGAGGGGCAAAAAGCGCAGCTTAAAGCCGTCCCCAACTGGCAAGAACGACTAAGGGAGTATGTTTATCAGCTAATAAACGAAGGCGAATAAATTCGCCGTGTGAAACATTGAGCGAAGTCGAAATGTCGAACTTCATCCCCCGACGCTCAGTACGGGGGATGAAGTTCTCCCGCTCTTTATCTGTGAAATTGAGACAAATTCAACACCCAACGCCTGACAATCGCTCTTGCCTGTGGTTATGATATTAGTTGAACTTTGTTAACACAACTAGATCTTGGGCAAACGAACGCGGTTTAGGGTGCATGATTTGAGCGTTGACGTGCCATACCTCAAGAGTTTTACCTGATTTACAGACAAAACTGCCCAATTTATTTTGGTTCAAAGGTTGTCGCTCGATCCTCACGGATTGAAGTGAGGCTGTAACCTGGCACAACGTTGCTGGGAGGTTCCCCTGAGCAATCCTCTGGCAATTTTTCCGTCAGAGATATTAATTCGGTGCTTGATTTGTATCTACCTGCTTGAACTTAATTTATGCTGCTAGAGACCTTACACTCGCCAGAGTCTGTCCTCGCTCAAATGGATACGTTCAGTACCGGGAAATTAGAACTGTGGTTTCAGCCCGTTTATCAAACAGCGACGGGTGCTGTATTACACAATGAAATACTTCTGCGTTGGCGAGACGAAGCCGGAAATCTGCACTTACCCCAGGAATTCTTACCCACGTTGTCGGATAAAGGACAACTGCAAAAGGCTGATCGCGCCGTTATTCGCAAGGGAATAGAACTCTTAGCGGAACAGCCGGATCGATGCCTGTCGATTAATCTTTCAGGAGAGGGATTAAATAACTTTGAACTGATCGAATATATCGAAACACTTCTGGATCAGTCAGGAGTTGACCCGAAACAACTGAGTTTTGAGCTAACCGAATCAACCATCGCCAAAGATTTTCCCACAATTCGGGCATTTGTCCGCGAACTCAAAAGTCTCGGTTGTGCGATAGTCCTGGATAACTTCGCCAGTCGCGAATTAACGCTGTTCCAATGCCAACAACTGGCGGTTGATTTGGTTAAAGTGGATGGTCAACTTATCCAACGCCTAAAAACGGAACCGAATAGTCGCGTCTTAACCAAAGCCATTCTTGAAGGAATTCAGGCGCTGAGTCAGGTGGCGGCTAAATTTGTCAGCGATGCGGTTACCCTATCCCTGGTGGAAGACGTTGGGATTGACTTAGTTCAAGGACATCATCTTAAAACCCCTAGTCCAGCACCCGATTGGACGGAACTGGTTCGCCCAGAGGAGGAACAGGATTCACCCACGGCTGAAGTCCAAAAATCTACTCAATCCTGGCGTTTCCTGGTGGGAACGGGGTTTGTTCTGCTGGGATTAGGCGCAGTCGGTGTGGGGATTGCCTCCATTGGCTATCGCCTCAGCCACTTAGTTGTAGACGGTAGCACGATTAATGGGCGAATTGTGCGGTTACAAGCGCCAACCACGGGTAATATTCAAGCATTTTACGCCCAGCCAGGGGTCGTTGTGAAATCAGGACAACTTCTCGCCCGGATTAGCCAAGAACCCAGTCCCCAAGAACAAGAAGCCCTACTCCGCCTAGAACGCGCCCAAGAACAAGAACAAATCCGCAATCAGCTTGAAAGTCTCGAATTACAAGGACAGATTCAGGTCAATGCTACCCAACTGGCATCAGCGAAACAGTCCCTAGCATTACTGAAAACGCAGTTACAGCAGCTTGAACGTCGAGATAAGGCGGTGCGACAAGTGGATGTAGAACTGGGGTTGGAGTCGATTAAGGAACAACAAGCCGTGGTTCAAGCAGCACAGGCAAAAGCTGAAGCCGCCCGGTTAGATTATCAACGGTATCAAACCCTCTTAGAAGCCGGGGGTGTATCCGCACAGGAAACCGATCAGTTGCGCTTAGTTTGGCAATCGGCACAAGCAGAAGTCCAGCAAGCCCAATCTGTCCTGGATGCGACGCAAAAGGCTGTCAATGCTGCCCAAGCAGGTATTGCTCGCAGTAATCGCAATAATATTATGGGCGGGGTTCTGTCTGACCAACGCATCAGTTTGCAGCAGACGATTCAACAGCAATCGGTGGTGGTGAATACGATGGAAGCGCAATTGGCTAAACTCAAGCAGCAGCAAAATAACAGCCAGTCTCTACAAAAAAATGCCCCTTCTCTGGTTAATGATCTCAAACAATTACAAAGCGAACGGAAAGTGCAAAACGTGTCAGCCCCCTTTGCGGGTGTTGTCTACACAGCGGAACGAGAACAAGGCGAACAGGTTAATCAGTTAGAACCGATAGTGACGCTACTCGATTGCAATAACTTGTGGGTAGAAACCGTGGTTAGCGCTGAACAAGCCAGTTCTATCAATACCGATAAACCTGTGACTGTCGGATTAGCTGGTTATGCCAAAACTGTCAAGGGTGAAATTGACCTGATTCAGCCAATTAGTAATATGCAACAGCTTAATAAGTTGACCCAGGTTCAAGCCCTACAGCCTGCGATTCCGCCTAAATTGGTGGGACAACAGTTGACGCGGATTACAGTACAGATTCCACCGCCGCCGCAACATGATAATTCCCAACAGTTTTGCGGATTGGGACAAGCAGCGAGGCTGACGTTCCCTAAGAAATTGTTTGGTAATCGTTGAATTGAGATTTATATCTCAATTTTTTTTGTCTGGATTCCCTTGATTGAGGTTAGGGCGGGTTTAATTACATCTTTTGTGAGGTAAAACATGATAACCGCAATCTCACTCAGTCAGGGCGGGTTTATTTACATCTGGGTGAGGTGACAAATGATAGTCGTGAAACCCGCCCCTACATACAATTCAAGACGCGCCATGGCACGTCTCTACATTCAAAAACTCTATGACTCGACTATTTCGTTGGCAAAACATCTCGTCCTATCTCAATTGGTTCGCCCTGTTGTGTCTTTCCGCCTTCGGTTTTACAGGCTTTTACCTGCTGCGTAACCCAGAACGATTAGACCTATTAGGCATATCTGGTTTAATTAGTATGGGACTGATTGGCATTTGGCGATGGTCATGGTGGGCGCTACAAGTGATTCGTTCTCGGATTTATCTACATTGGGTTTTTCCCCGGTGGCGCAAACAAGCCGATCGCATTCCCCTGGACAAGTTACCGCCTGTTTGCTTATTAGTCCCAACCTATAAGGAAAAACTCTGGATCACGGAACGAGTCTTCCGGGTAATCGCCCAAGAAGCCCAAAGCCTTTCTCACCCCCTGACACTGCTAGTTACCAGTAGCAGTAATGATGAAAATGCTGCCATCTTAAAGATACTTAAATCCATTGACCCGGAACTCAGTTGTATTCGCCTAATCCAAATGGTACAAACCGGGGAAGGTAAACGCAAAGCCATGGCGGATGGATTACGAGAATTAGCGCGTTTAAATCTACCCCAAAATGCCGTTGTTGGTTTAATGGATGGCGATTCTGAACTAACACCTGGAACCTTACGTCGCTGTTTGTCATTCTTCCGCCTCTTTCCCAAAATGGGGGCGCTGACAACGGATGAATTACCGATTGTGGAGGGATCATATCTATTTTCTGAGTGGTTCCATTTACGCCTATCCCAGCGTCATTATCAAATGTGTTCCGTGTCACTGTCGCAAAAAGTTATGTGTTTGACGGGACGCTTTTCCCTATTTCGGGCGGAGGCGGCGCTGCATCCCACGTTTGCGGATCAGTTAGAACTGGATACGTTGGATGATTGGTTGTGGGGACAGTTTAAATTCCTCTCCGGCGACGATAAAACGACGTGGTATTGGCTACTGCGTCGGGGTTACGATATGTTGTATATCCCGGATGTGATTGTCTATTCCATTGAGACGATTTCTGGGTCATTAATTGATCGCGCTTACCAGAATATGCGCCGTTGGTATGGGAATATGCTGCGGAACAGCGATCGCGCGATCGGATTGGGTCCGGCTAAGGCGGGATGGTTTATGTGGTATTGTCTCCTAGATCAACGGATTAGTTACTGGACGACTCTAATCACCCCCGGTTCGTTATCAATTTGTCTAGTTCAAGGGTATTGGTTAGTCGCCGGAGTTATTCTCTGTTGGATTCTTTGTACTCGACCGATCATTTTAACCATCATTTTCTGGGGGCGACAATCTCGACTTAAACCGATTCATTTACCCGTCTTTTTAATTGCCCAGTGGAGTTCCTGTATTATCAAAATCTGGACTCAGATGAACCTTGCCCAACAAAAGTGGTCGAATCGAGGGAATCAAAGTATATCAGCCGCCGGAACGGGGAGGGAACGGTTAGTGAAAGTGAGTGTATCTCGTTTTCTTTATGTCTCCCAGTTATTTGGTTTTGTGATTATTTTATGTTGGTTTGCTAGCCTGCTAAGTCCTTTACAAGATGTGGCAGGTTTATGGTCAAACAGTAGTTGGGCGATGACTCAATCGGTTCCCCCTGAAATTATTGAAGCGATAGACCATGGGATTATTCCCAATGATGGTCAAGATGATGCTAAATCCCTACAGGCATTAATTAATCGTCTTTCGGGGGAAGACCCAGTTCAGATTAATTTACCGATTGGTGAAATTGACTTGTTTTATCCCATTGAAATTAATCGCAGTCACACGATTATTAAAGGGCAAGGGATGCGGCGAACTGTTTTACAAGCGCATATCAGTCAACCCGATACAGAAGCCATTCTGGTCATGCGACCCCTAATCGAAGAAGTGGATTCTCGCCAGAATCGGATTCAGGATATACATTTAAGTGGATTTACACTTCGCACAAAATCACCCCACTCAACTGAAAATATATCTGCTATTGGCAGTATCCTATTGGAAAATTTAGTTGGATCTTCGCTGAGAAACCTTGATTTAGAAAACAGTAGCAATCGTGCTTTAATCATGCGAAATACGGAGGATGTAACTGTCGAATATGTGTTGCCAGAGACAGCAATCAATAAACAGTAATAAAAAGAATCTGATTTTCGTATTCTTCAGGCTGACTACATCAAGTCCGGGCAATCGTCTGATCAGCCAACGCAATATAGCTCCGTTAAAGTTTTCGTCATTGGACTTACGCAAAACCTCTATGTGTAGTGGACTGACACAGCTAAAATTGTGGGATAGATTTGACGGTTAAACTGGGCGCAAGCCTTGCGCCCCTACAATTCTAATCAACCAATTAAGGTGTGCCACGCCAGTAGGGTGTGTTAGCGTAGCGTAACGCACCTTTGCCACGATATGTGGTGTAGCGGCGTAAGTCCTGCGTCAGTCAAAAGACGCACTTGATATCAACTCATTGGGTATTGATGGCGAGCAAGGAGACGTCGCCTCAGATTAACCAAGTTATAGTTTTGAGCCAGTTCCTGTCTGTGCTGTTGAGCTTTTTGGCGATTAACATGATTTTTTTTGATTTTGACTTGACAAAGTAGCTCAAAACGGTAAGCTAATTAGCAATTGTATATTTTGAATCCTTTCGGTCGTCGTTGCTTTTGATCGCATCCATTTGATCGCATCCAATGGACTTCTATCCGATGAAAACCTCGCAATGCCAAGTTTAACCTTAGCGAGTGTCCATGCGGGGGTGGTGGTTCATTGTGAGTATGAGCCAAATCAGGTATGGTGTCCCCAGGAGAGTTCCCCTGGAGAAGCGGTATTGGCGCTATTGGATAATGCGATCGCGCTAATATTTAGGGGCTGCTGAATAAGTCTTGTGGTGAGGGGGAGCTGGGGAAGCTGGGGAAGCTGGGGGAGCTGGGGGAGCAAGGGTACATTTTACCTGAGCAAGGTGATGCCATACTTATGAAGGATGCTACCCCATTTCCTTGCA